>CAMBKU010000001.1 GCA_945868305.1 uncultured Lachnospiraceae bacterium
ATGGGTAATTGTGAAATTTTCAAACTTTCTTAATTTCATGTGCAATTAATAAAATTCGTGTACGAAGCCGGACGGTATGGGCATGCTTCTGGGCTTCTATGTTCAGGAATTAAGAACTTCTAAGTATTCCTTATGTCTGAAAATTGTCATCGTACGCAAGTGGCTTACATTCGCCATCCGTGGCTCAGGTAAGCCTTTTGCAGCCATCCGGGCTGCAAATTGCTGTAAATGGAAAGGAATACTAAAAAGTTCTAAATTTCTTTCCAACAGATTCCTGAAAGCATGCCCATACCGTCCGGCTTCGCAATAAATTTTGCGAATTGCACATGAAATTTCAAAAATATAAGAGTTTCGCAATTACCAATGTATGACATGGATGGTAAGGAGAGGTGGAATTTTATATGAATAAAGAAAGACTGGATAAACAGTTTGCTTTTTTCCGGGAGATTGACAAGGAAAAATTCATCGGAAGACAGACTTATCTGACAGACAAAAAAAGAAAGGAAAATGATGCGGAGCATGCATGGCATATGGCAATCATGACAGTGCTTTTGAGTGAGTATGCCAATGAAGATATTGATATCTTAAAGACGGTTACGATGCTTCTTATTCACGATCTGGTAGAGATTGATGTAGGGGACACCTATGCTTATGATGCGAAAGGAAAGGAGACGCAGCATAACCGGGAGGAAAAGGCAGCGCAACGTATCTTTGGACTTTTGCCGGAGGATCAGGGAGAGCGCCTTAGGGCATTATGGGAGGAATTTGAAGCCTACGAAACGCCGGAGGCAAAGTTTGCCCACGTGATGGATAATATACAACCCATGATGTTGAATGATGCGACAGACGGAAAGAGCTGGGTAGAGCATGGGGTTCACTTAGAACAGATTCTTGACAGGAATAAAAAGACCGCGGAGGGTTCTGGGGAACTGTGGGAATATGTTTCCGGAGAGCTGCTTGAGCCGAATGTAAAAAAGGGACGAATCAAAAGGTAAGCGGCAGTTTAGTTACAGATAAAGCTGTTTCCGGCCTGTTTTTTTGCTTTCTTTTTCAATTTTGCAATTCTTTCCGAAAAATTTTCCAGTGATTCATGAGAAGCGCTTTTATCTGTGACAGCAGCAATGGAAACGGAGGCGATAGGAAAACGTTCTGGAAAACCATTCCTGTTTGTGGATAGAATGTATCCCCGGTTCCAGTCGGTGGTATTGTAGAGTTCCTTGATTCGCGTGGAAAATTTTGCAATGATTTCAATACAGGTTTCTTCAACATCCCGGTGTTCGGATATCATTACAATATCATCCCCGCCGATATGTCCGATAAACTCGTTTTGTTTTGCGGTTTCTGTTATGCTGTCAGCAAGCATTCGTATCATGCGGTCTCCGTTTTGAAAACCATAGGCATCATTGTAGGCTTTAAAGTTGTCCAGATCAAAGTATACTACGGCATATTCATTGGTACTTCCGATAATTTCTGCAATTTTTTCCTGGATAACGGAATTTCCTGGCAAACCGGTCAACGGACTGGCATCCATTGCCTTTGAAACCTGAATGGAGACAGCTGTTTCCAACAGGGCTTTTACCGTTACGATTCCTTCATAGCGTTGTTTTTTTGTTACAATGATTGCATTATAAAGGGTAGAGTTGGGACGTGCCAGTGCCATTCTTGATACAAGTTCAATAGGTGTTTCATAGTCGACGGTTAAAGTATCTTCGTCTATTATTTTTTCTACCGAGCTTCTGGAATGGAGTGTGAAGCCATATCTTCCGCCAAAAGTTCTGTAAATCTGACTTCTTGTAATCAATCCTCTGACCTTATTATTGGCATCTACTGCGCAGATTTCCGACATATCTTCATTTTCTTGAAAAGATTCATAGAGGCTTAAGGCAGATTCATTTATCTGGACAGGTTTTGTTTTCTTTGCTATGGTGCCGATTCCGTTCCAAAAAGAAGGTTTTTCGCTTTGAATAATACTCTTATAGTTCCACCTTTGAATGTTTTGTTTTAATTCTTCTGAAATATCTTCCATGTCCCTGGCTGGTCGCTTAATATAGTATCCCTGCCCGTAATCTACGCCGAGGCGTATCAGTTCTTTTAATTCATCTGCCGTTTCTATTCCTTCTGCAATTAGCTTTATTCCAGAATTTTTGCAGAAAATGACACAACTCTCAACCAGAGACTGTTTTAATTTGTCTTTATCGATATTACGGATGGCGTGAATATCCAGTTTTATAAATTTAGGACGTAAAGCACAAATACGGTTTAATCCCGCATATCCGTCACCAAAATCATCGATTGCTATTTTGAAATCCTGTTTTTTGTAATGCTGAACTGTTTGAAAAAATAATTCATTATCATCAATAGATGATCGTTCCGTGATTTCAAAAACAACCTCTTTGGTTTTTAACCCATATTTTTTTAAATATGCTGCAGTCATGCCTTCGCGGAACTGCGCATCTTTCAGGACGTTGGGATTTACATTAATGTACAGTTTGACACCCTTTGGCTTCTTTCCGGCATTTTCAATGGACTTTTTCCGGCAGAGTTCTTCTAACTCCCATACTTTGCAGAGTTGTTCTGATATTTGAAACATTTCTTCTACATTAAAATCAGTATGTTCCAGAGAGATTCTGCTTAATGCTTCATATCCGGTAATTTCGCCGTTTTTTAATGAAATAATGGGCTGATATACGGGATAAACTTTTTTTCGTTCTAAGATTTCACTAAATTGCTTTTTTATTTCTGTCGTAATCTCAATCATTATATTTCCTGCCATTAATTTTTTACTAAAAAAATAGCAAATTTTATGGCATGGAACTATCATTTTTTTCTATAATTTATGTAAAATTTATGCAAAGAAGAATTTTGAAATAATCTTATGATTCTAATTCTATCTGCATTGATTCCTGATTTTGGATATCCTTACGGAACAAAAAGCGGAACAGTGTGCGTACACATGGCTGGATAAAAAACATCTGCGTAAAAAATGCAAACGGAAAATTAAAGCAGACAAGCTTTAACCAGTTTGCAAGCAGTGTTGCCACATGGAAACCGGCATAATAAGGGTAATACATAATGGCTGCAAGAAAACTCATGGCAGGGCACATCAGGCCTACCGTAGCGCAGATAATAGCCGACTCAAAAAGCATTGGATGGTCTTTCCTGGGATCGAAAACGCGGGATGCCAGTTTAAAAGAACATGGACTTCCCATTATGATTTCAAGGCAGTAGGCACAGCAGAATTCAATCAAAATAACTGCCCAGATAGGAAGATAGTGTGCAAACATATAAACACCGCCCTGTTTGTTTATAGCAGCAAGGACACTTCCGGTCTGGTTTAATTCCATTAAGGTGTTTCCGTTGACAACGTACAGGCTGTAAAAAACGTAAGCGTGTACAGTGATTAGTACGGTGAGAAAGGCAAAGACCATTCTCTGAAATTGATTTCTTGGCATTTTTTCATACACTCCTTTTCCACACAAAAAAAGACACAAGCCGCTTCTGGGTAAATCTTTAGATACAGTGTACCGTAATCAGATTTACATGCCAAAGGCAAAACGTGTGTCGTTCATGTGTTTTCTTATTTATTTTTCAAAGAGATTATAGCATAAAAGAAAAGATAATGTAAATGCTTTTATAAAAAATATATGGGACAAGTGTAGAGTGGGACTGTCTATCAAGAAAGATTAAAGTATAAAATAAGATGTAAAAGGAAAAGAGTAAGTTCTTGACTTCTTAATCTTACTAATGTAAGATTAAATGGAAGTAGAGAATTTGAAAGGATAGATTATTATGAGTAAAAAGGGATTTTCTCATTTCTTTCTGGTGCTTATTGTGGCAGTGCTTATTTTGGTTTGTGTAATGGTTCTCATCTTCCAGAATAGAAGCCAAAAGCAGCAGAAAGCTGTGGCGGAAACAGAGGAGATAACAGAACAAGCGACAGAGGAGGTTGTCAGCAGGAGGAAGAAAGTGAGGTGACGGAAGAAGCAGAAAGGCAGCAATATGAGGAAGTGCAGAAGGAAGAAAATTCCGGACAGGACGAAATAGAAAAACATCCGGATGGAGAGGGGCAAAACTTTGTAGAGCCGCAGGCAGAAGATGCAGGGGTGGAAGTGGATAACGGAGTGGCAGGTAGCGGGGTATCCATGAGTTTTGCAGATGTAGAGGAAACGGTGACAGCAAAGGAAGCGGTGAATTTGCGGGATATTCCAAGCCAGGGAGAGGACAGTATGGTGCTGGCGACTCTTATAAATGGAGATACTGCGATGCGCACCGGTGTCAGTGAAAGCGGTTGGTCAAGAGTGGAGTATGGCGGAGGAACATATTATGCGGTATCCAGTTATCTTACGACCGATTTGAGTTATACGGCGCCGGGAAAAGTAGAAGGAACGGGTGATGGGCTAAAAACAAAATTTAAAAACTGTAGTGATGTGATGACAGCGAAAATTGAAGTGAATTTAAGGGCATTGCCCAGTGTTACAAATCCGGATGCGACGGTCATTGCAACGCTTCACAACGGGGAAACGGTGACGCGGACAGGAATCAATGAGGAGTATGGATGGTCGAGAGTGGATTATAACGGACAAACACTATATTGTATCAGCAGTTATTTGACCCCAGCACAGTGAATGATATAAGGTCAGGTTCTCTATAGCATAACTCAATGGAATAATAGAGAAAAATAGAGGAAAAAACTGACAAAATCAGATGGAAAAGCAGTTGATATTTTTGAAAAAAACTAATAGAATAAAAGTGTTGATGTATATTTATAAAAACTACATAAAGGAGATTAGAGAAATATGAGCTATGTTGATGAAGTGCTCGAGAGAGTAAAGACAAAAAATGCCTCTGAACCGGAATTTCTTCAGGCAGTTGATGAAGTACTGGAATCTTTAAGACCAGTGATTGAGGCAAATGAGGAGAAATACCGGAAGGAAGCATTGCTGGAAAGATTGACAGAGCCGGACAGACAGTTTAAATTCCGTGTGCCTTGGGTAGATGACAATGGACAGGTTCAGGTAAATACAGGATATCGTGTACAGTTTAACAATGCGATCGGACCATACAAGGGAGGACTGAGACTTCATCCTTCTGTAAATATCGGTATCATTAAATTCCTTGGATTTGAGCAGATTTTCAAAAACTCCCTGACCGGACTTCCAATCGGCGGCGGTAAGGGTGGCTCTGATTTCGATCCGAAGGGCAAATCAGACCGTGAAGTCATGGCATTCTGCCAGAGCTTTATGACCGAGTTATGCAAATATATCGGAGCAGATGTGGACGTTCCTGCCGGAGATATCGGAACAGGTGCAAGAGAGATTGGTTATATGTTTGGACAGTATAAGAAAATCCGTGGAACCTACGAAGGTGTTCTGACCGGAAAAGGTTTAAGCTACGGTGGTTCTCTGGCTCGTACTGAAGCAACCGGATATGGTCTTTTATATATGACAGAAGAATTGTTAAAATGCAATAACAGCAATATTGCTGGAAAAACAATTGCTGTTTCTGGTGCTGGAAATGTTGCAATTTACGCAATTCAGAAAGCACAGCAGTTAGGTGCAAAGCCGGTTACCTGCTCTGATTCTACAGGCTGGATTTATGATCCGGAAGGAATCGATGTTGAACTCTTAAAAGAAGTAAAAGAAGTAAAGAGAGCAAGACTTACTGAGTATGCTGCAGCAAGACCAAGCGCAGAATATCATGAAGGACGTGGAGTATGGAGCGTAAAATGTGACGTTGCCCTTCCATGTGCAACACAGAATGAACTTCATTTAGAAGATGCAAAACAGTTAGTAGCAAACGGCTGCATCGCTGTATGTGAAGGTGCAAATATGCCTACAACAGAAGAAGCAACCAAATACTTACAGGACAACAAGGTACTTTTTGTTCCGGGTAAAGCTGCAAACGCAGGCGGCGTAGCTACCTCTGCATTGGAAATGTCACAGAACTCTGAGCGTCTTAGCTGGAGTTTCGAAGAAGTAGATGCGAAATTAAAGGACATCATGGTAAATATTTACCACAACATTGATGATGCTGCAAAACGTTACGGACAGGAAGGAAACTATGTGGCAGGCGCAAATATCGCAGGCTTTGAAAAGGTTGCGGATGCTATGCTTGCACAGGGCGTTTGCTAGTCGGGGTGCGTGCCCATGGAAAATACGGCTTCAGCAAATGTGAAATGGTGTAACCTGTTGGATAAAAATGTGACTCAGGAATTTTGCAGAGAAAAATGCAGAATAGAGAATTGCAGTGATGCATTCCGGTCTTACATATCCCAGCATTCCAATGAGATGGAAACAAAAGAATAAAGAAATATGAAGAATCCCGTATGTAGCTTGAAACAGTTACGTGCGGGATTTTTTTATAAAGAAAAGCATAAATGGACTTTTCAAAGCGGAGTTAAAAATATTGTTTAATGAAACAAAGTATGACATAATGATGTCATACTTTGTTTGCTATACTTGGGCGGAAAGGAGAAATATGAAGATTGATCGACTTATGGGCATTGTTGTTTATTTATTAAATAATGGTCGGACATCTGCGCAGAAGCTTGCGAAAGAATTTGAAGTTTCATCCAGAACAATCATGCGTGATTTGGAATCTTTGGATCAGGCAGGCATTCCAATTCAATCTTTCTATGGCGTAGAAGGTGGCTATCAAATTATGGAGGACTTTGTTTTGGAAAAGCAAGTTGCAACAAACCAGGAATATGATTGGATTGTTACTGCGTTGAAGGGAATGACCAGCGCATATGCAAGTAAGAGCTTAGAACAGACCCTGGCCAAAATGAAAAGTGTCAATCATTCGGGAGAAAATCCTGTTTCCATTGATTTTAGCGTGGCGAGTGAAGATGACAAAATAAATGAAAAATTGATGCTATTAGAAGATGCAATTAAAAAAAAGAAGGTTGTTCAATTTGTTTATGCCAACAGTTATGACGAAGTAAAAGAAATTCAAGTCGAACCTGTTCAACTGCAATACAAGTGGTATAGTTGGTATCTGAGTGGATATTATGAAAAATATCAGGATTATTGCATGTTCAAATTAGTCCGCATGGAGCATTTGAAAGTAACAGAAATGAATAATACAAAGAATCATAATTTTTTGGATATTAAGGAGCGGAAAGAAGGGTACGATAATGTTGTAGACATCACACTTTATGGAAAAGCAATCATTAAATCAAAGTGCAAAGAATACTTAAACGGAAAAATCACAAAAGAATTTGAAAATGGTGACTTCGAATTTCGTTTTTCGGTTCCAGAGCATGAGACGTTTTGGTATGGTGTAATTCTCTCATTTGGAAATAAAATCAAGATAATTGAGCCACAGGAAATTAAAGAACGCATAATTAAAACTTGTAAAGAAATACAACAAGAATATGAGGAATAAAAATGAAGGTATATTCGCAAGAAGAGGCAAGGCACATACTATGCCGTTATCATAATATAGATGGGGCAGAAGCATTATATGGAAAAACAGGTGTAGAAAAGATAATGCAAAGAATACATAGTATTCAATATGATCCATTAAATGTCATGTCGAGAAACGCCGATTTGGTATTGCAGGCAAGAGTAAGGGGGTACGAGGAAAAAGATTTATACAATCTATTATATAAAGAGCATAAATTGATTGATGGACCTGATAAAGAAATGTGCATTTATAGCATCAAAGATTTTGCTAACTTTAAGTATGTGCGAAACGAGGTTCACAAGAGTGTCATTTCTACCCTGCAATATCGTAATCAAATGGGAGCGTTAGACATATTAGATGATGTAAAAGAGTTTGTAGAAAAGCATGGTAAGACAGGAACAAAAGATATTTCAATTGGAGAAGTGAAAGAAAGCCGATGGGGACATAAGAAGCTGTCAAGTGCTGCGCTAGATTATTTGTTTAACAGTGGTGAACTTTGTGTAGTTGATAAATGTGGTACACAGAAGTATTTTGATTTGACAGAACGTGTTATTGATAGCCAGGATATTCAATGTGACCAGAATATGACAATAGAAGAATTTTTAGAATGGTATGTAGAAAGGAGGATACAGAGTGTTGGGTTTATATGGAATAAGATGGGAGGGGCTTGGCAGGGACACTTGATAAGCAAGAATGAGATACGTAAAGCCACCCTTCAAAGATTGATTGAAAAAAATAAAATTGAAGAAATACAAGTAGAAGGTATCAATGAGATTTTCTATATTTCCAAAGAAATTCAGCCATACTTGAATATTCAAACTTCAAACAGCTATGCAAGATTTATAGCGCCATTGGATAATATTATGTGGGATAGAAAGATGATAGAAAAACTATTTGGCTTTACATATCGCTGGGAAGTGTACACACCTGTAGCTAAAAGAAAATATGGATATTATGTGTTGCCGGTATTGTATAATGATCAATTTGTTGCAAGGTTCGAGGCAGAGCCTGTTCGTCAAGCAGGAGAGTTTGTTATCAAAAACTGGTGGTGGGAACCGGGAATAAATCCAGATGATGATATGATAGAAACAGTAGCAGAGGAAATGAGGCATTTTGCACATTTTCTTCAAGTAGAAAATTCAAAAAATAATATTACAAAGTTAGGAGTACGGAAAAATGAAAGAAATAGAAAGATATGATGTTAATGAGGAGTGGGCACATTCAGGAATTATTAAAGCAGGAGATTTTTATTATTTGAATTACTGCGTCGGAAATGTAGGCGGGACTATTGAGCAGCAGATTAAAGGAGCCTTTGATGAAATGGAAAAAAGGTTGGCGTTGGTAGGTTTGTCGCTCGAAAATGTAGTGCAGATGGATTGTTTATTTAGAGATATCTGGAATATTCCTGTTATGGAAAAAGTGATTAAAGAACGTTTTAAGGGTAAATATCCGGTCAGAAAGTCTATTCAAACTGAATTTGCTCATAGTGGAGGGGAAGAAGGTTTGCAATTTCAGGTAGATGGTATTGCTTATGCACCATGCTAAAATAAAAGAGGGGGTTAAATTGGGGAAATTTAATTGCGATATTTGAGGATGATGAGGCAGAGAATGTTTCTAAAAAAATAAACAAATAGAACTTGACAAAGTGACCAGTTGCTCACTATAATGAAATAAAGGTGAGCGATTGGTCACTTTTGCTTTAAGTGAACTATATAAAGATTAGATTTGATGAATGAAATAATTTAGAAGAAAGGAATATCTTTATGGGAAGAAAAAGAGGTGACACGAAGAAAAGAATTATGGAAGAAGCACTGAAATTATTTTCGGTCAATGGTTTTGATGCAGTGTCAATACGAGCCATAGCAGATGCAGTGCAAATTGGAAACAGTGCATTGTATAAGCATTTTTCCAGTAAACAGGAGATATTAGAGTCGATTGTAGAGTATTCTAAATCCTATTTTTTGAGAGTAAGCGGTGAACAGATGGAGGGGATTGAGGATGTAGAGGGGATGAAAGAGTCATGTATCAAAATGTTTGAATTTCAGACAAAGGATGAATGGATTGTGATGTTTCGCAGACTTCTTATGATTGAACAATTCAAGAATCCGAATATGGCAGAAATATATCGCAATTTCTTTATTGAATTGCCGTTACAATCGCAGGAGCAGCAGTTTCTGAAATTAATGGAGGCGGGAATTATGAAAAAAAAGAATGCGCGTATGCTTGCAATGGAATTATATGCCCCGTTTTTTCTGTATCACACGGTGGAGGGAAACAGACAAGATATTTTAGAATTATTGCGATGTCATGTGCAGAATTTTTATGAGGAGAATATAATATGCCAAAAATAAGAATAACAGGTGTGTTACGGATGGGTGTGGTCATTGGCTTTATACTGACACTGTATATGGTTGAAGCGAGTTCTTTTGGAAGTGCAGCAGTAGCCATACATAATGGAGGCTATGGGACTTTTGATATGAAAAAGTACGATTATGTAAGCGTTGTGCAGGTTTTGTCTCATATGGATTTAGAATGTGTTACGGCATATCAGAGATATTATTTGGCAGATTTTCTTTTTGTGATATGCTTTGGCTTGCTTCAATGCATGACTTCCACTGCTGTATACAGGAAAAATAAAAAGGTTTACAGAAGGATTGCGATAGGTTTACCGATTGCTCGTGGAATCTTTGATGTGATAGAGAATGTGTTGCTGTTGATAACGATTGGAAATTATCCGAAGATAAACAGGGGATTGGTTGCAGTTGCATCCATATCGACACAGTGTAAACTTTGGTGCATTCGTATCTGGATAGGAATGCTTTTGGTGGGTATTATTTACAATATTTATAAAAAAATAAATCCGGGAAACTAGTTTTTGGAAAGGAGAACAAAAATATGATTTTATATTTTTCAGGAACAGGGAATTCACTGTATATTGCAAAGAAAATGGCGGAGAAATTAAACGACAGGATTGTTTCCATTGCTGATTTGGTCAATAAAGGGCAACACAAAATTTCTGTAAAAGCAGACGAGAGCATAGGTTTTGTATATCCGGTGATTGCCTGCGCACCGCCGGATATTGTGACAAACTTTGTGAAAAAGGTAGTATTTGACGGTTATGATAATAATTACCTATATTCGGTGTATAATTGTGCCGGTTCGCCGGAATATACTTCCCGTATTATGAAAGAGGCAGGGGAAAAAGCAGGGCTTAAAATCTGCGGTTTTTTTGATGTGCTTATGCCGGGTAACTATATTACCCAAAAGAGGCATCTTCCGCCTGAAAAAGTACAGGAATATCTGGATCATTGCGATGAGAGAATAGCACAGATTGTTTCGGACGTAGAAAAACAGGTTTGTAATTATAAAAAGGAGAAACATTCCTTCTTACTTTCTTATGGTTTACATAAATTAGCTGTTTTAGAAAAGACAGAAAAGTTTATTGTTGATGATACCTGTGTTGGATGTGGAAAGTGTGCAGATATTTGTTCTACACAGGCAATTACGATGCAGGGAAAAAAGCCAGTCAGGGAGGAAAAAAGGTGTGCCTTTTGCCTGGGCTGCGTTAATGTCTGTCCAACCAGAGCGTTGAATGTTGGGAATAAAACTCAGGGAAATCCGCAATATATCAATCCCTATTATGATGGTAAGGCGAGAGGCGTCTGCCAATTGTGAGATTACGCTTGACTTTTATAAAATATATGGTATTCTAAAAAAGAATCACTGGTCTTTATTGGAGGTTGTTATGCAAGTACTGAAAGATGAAATTCGGAATGGAATCATGCAGTCTGCGCTGGAGGAGTTCTATTTATATGGATATGACAAAACTTCCATGAATGCTATTGCAAAACGCTGTGGAATCAGCAAGAGTAACTTATATAATTATTTTCCATCCAAAGAATATCTATATGATGCAATTATGGAGCCTGCAATGACAAAGCTTCGCAAGGTGGCGTATTCCCTTACGGATAAGGAGATTCTGCGATATTCAAAGGAGGAAAGACCTCAGCTTATGACATCCATGCTACAGCCCCTGCTGGTGGAATATCGAAAACAAATAGTTGTATTACTACAGACAGGCCGCAAAGAAAAGGATACTGCTTTTATAGCAGAGATTACGGAAGTTTTAGTACAATGTTTTTTTACCTTCGATGAACATAAGATGCCCAAAAAGTTTGCTTATGTTTTGACGCACATGTTGATGGAAGGAATTGTTAAAATTATAAGTGAGACCAGCGATGAAAAGGAAATCTCGCAACAGATTTCTGCTCTTTTTCGATATCACGTATATGGAGCCAGTGGATTGGCTTAATAGAAAGTTACATACAGGGACGATAAATAGTCCCTTTTTATTTAACACAATAACGACCAAGCATTCTTTATTCAGACGAAGGAGAAAAAATTATGAAGAAAATAATAAAACGAATTGCAGCTATTGTTTTTGTATTGGCTGTGGCTGTTGTAACTGTTGGCTATGCTATGTTTCGCGGGGAATTAAAGACATTAAATACAGTCACGAAAATAAGTGATTATCCCCTGTATGAGATGACATTTCAATCGAATTACTATTTGGAGGACTATATGGAAAAAGGAGCGGCAACGGATGATGAACTTGCTGAGTTTGTTACGAGAAAGATATTAAAGATATTTCCAGCTATTGAAGCAAATCCGGATGCCGCATGTAGTACATTTAGCGCAACAACGCCTGAAAATGAGGTGATTATGGCAAGAAACTTTGACTACACCCATTCAACATGTTTAATTGTACATACCAATCCGGATAATGCCTATCATTCGGTCAGTATGGTGAATCTTTGCCATGTTGGCTATGGAGATGAAAAACAACCGGACAGTCTTGGAAATAAAATTCAGTTACTTGCCGCTCCGTATATTGTATTGGATGGTATGAACGAAAAAGGTCTTGCTCTCGGGGTTTTAGTCGTTGATGAGCAGGTTGTTCATCAGGATACAGGGAAAACGCCAGTGACTACCACTGCCGCACTCCGTATGATTTTGGATTATTGTGCTACGGTGGAGGAAGCAATTGAACTTTTACAAACTGTAGATATGAACTCCAGTGGAAGTACAGGATATCATTTTCAGATTACAGATGCCACAGGTGATTCCGCAGTCATTGAATACATTGACAATGAAATGCAGGTGGTTCGAAAAGAAAATCAGAGTTATCTGGCTGCTACCAATTTTACATTGTCAACGGCAGAAAAAAACGGTGGTGGGAAAGAACGCTATGAGATTATTGTGAATGAATTAGATAGAAAAAACGGTATTGTAACCGAAGATGAAGCATTTTCAGTCTTATATGAAGCACGTTTTGATGGTGAAGCGGCTTCCGGTGGTGACACAAGCTACCGCTATTATGACAGCAAAACACAGTGGTCTGTCGTGTATAATCTGACTCAGCATACTATGAAATTGTGTGTGGGTCTTGACTATGACATGGTTTATGAATTTACAGTAGAATAATTAGAGAGGATTTCCCCGCAGGCAATGTTTGAAAAATGAGATTTGTCTGCGGGACTTTTTTACTTTTCTATTCTATCAGCGATAAATAATCGAGGGTTCCGGCAGGTACGCCAGTGCCCTTTTCTAAAAGGGAAATCAAACCTTTTAAAGTTTCCTCTGTCTCTTCTGGTGTCGAAGGTACAAGGGAATTATCCAGTTTTACTGCCAGGACAATCAGTGCAATCTCGGCCAGTGCAGCGGGATGGTCAAAGTGAATTTCACCGCAGTCGATTCCCTGAGAAATGATTTCGGTCAAGGCAGGCTTTAGTTCAGAAACCAGATAGTTTAAATATTTTTGATGCAAAAAAGCAAGATCCTCGGCGCTTGCTGCTGAGCCGTGCTTTTGTTTTAAAAATATGGCAGATGAGTTTCTGCAGGCCTGAAAAAGCATTGCCATTCGCGTAAAAGAAGAAATATTCGTCTGCGAGGATAGATTTTTTGCAGTTTGAAGCGGACGTTCATAGCTGCGTACAATCAATGCGTCTACAATAGCGTCTTTAGAGGGAAAGTAATAGTAAATGCTTCCTTTTCCAATACCTGCTTTACTTGCAATTTCACTTACGGAAATGTGCTGTATACTTTTTTCCTCCAGTAGCTGTTGCAAAGCATCCAATATCTTTTGTGGTTTTGTTGAATCCGGCATATCAAAGAGCCACCTTTCTCCCTGCTTTTGGGAATTACATTAGATAATTGTACCATAACCGTAAATCAGGAACAATAGAGAATAATTATGAAAAAAATGTAATTTTGGCGTAAGTTTTTTATATTGCTGATAATTGACCAGTGTTCGAAAAACGTGTTATAATCACTTTGAAAAAAGTCGACCGACGGTCGAAATGTATTTAGGAGGGTGAAATGACATACGCAGAGTTTTTTTATGAGATTAAGAACAGGTTCATGGGGACGGATGTAAGTGATATTAAAGAGCATCTTGCTTATCAGTTTGCGATTGAGGACGAGGAAGCGGGAGGTATTTTTTATGTGGAAGTAAAGGAAGGCAAGCTTTTCGTAGAGCCCTATGAATATTTTGACAGAGATGCCATGTTTATCTCTGATCCGGATACACTGATGAAAATAGCAGAAGGAAAAATGGATCCGGTGTGGGCATTTACAACTCAGAAGTTAAAAGTGGAGGGAAATTTAGACAAAGCCCTCAGACTAAAGGAATTGATAGAATTAAAGCAAAAGAAAGCTAAGAAAAAATAAATTTTACGGAATTTTATTAGGAGGAAAGCATGGGAATTTTAAAAGCAGGAATCGCATGTGCAGGGGTGCTGGCAGCAGCTGGAGCAGCAGAGACAGCTTATTTTTATGGGAGAACCATGAAAAGGCAGAATGTGGATGTAGAACGTACTATTAAGATGGCAGGTACGGACTGGTCACAGTATTCAGAAATTATGGCGGAGAGAAAAGCATTTATGCTGGCGCAGCCGCATGAGGATGTGTATCAGACATCTTTTGATGGATTGAGGCTTCATGCTGCATATTTTCCGCCAATCAAAGAAACGGAAAATAAAAATCGGGTTGTGATATGCTTTCATGGGTACACCAGCAAGGGACTAGCAGATTTTAACGGATTGACCGGTTATTATTTTAGAAAAGGATATGCCATGTTACATCCTGATGCGAGAGCGCATGGAGCAAGTGAGGGGAAATATATTGGCTTTGGCTGTCTGGATCGGAAAGATGCGTTGGGATGGATTGACTGGGTGATAAAAGAGCGTGGAGAAGATGTTGAAATTATTCTTCATGGAATTTCCATGGGCGGTGCTACAGTACTGATGGCGAGTGGTTTAAAGCTGCCTAAGCAGGTAAAAGGAATCATATCTGACTGTGGTTTTACTTCTCCTAAGGAGGTATTTACCCATGTGTTAAAAACAATGTATCATCTTCCACCGTTTCCGATTATTACGGCGGCAAACATCGTAAATAAAAAGCTGGCGGGATATGGTATGGATGAATGTAATGCCAAAAGAGAAGTGGAAAAAGCAAAAGTTCCGATTTTGTTTGTTCATGGATCAAAAGATACTTTTGTTCCGGTTAGAATGTGTCATGAACTGTATGAACATTGTGCATCACCTAAGAAAAAATTAATCGTTGAAGGTGCGGCTCATGGAGAAAGTTATTATAAAGATATGGAAGCATATGAAAATGCATTAGATGAGTTTACAAAAGAATTGTAATACATCAGGGAGGAGATTGTGTGAAAACAAGAAAAGGTTATAAAACATACCCGTTAACAGTTGCGCAGAAATTTCATTTTTTCTATTTGGATCGTTGTCCGAAAAAAGAGGTCGTAAATGTGGGCACAAGTCTTACGATTGAATACGAGCTTGATGTTGATGCGCTGAGAGAGGCAATTTACAAAGCCTACGAGCGTTGCGAGGCAATGCGTTTGCGTTTTGCTTATGATAAGAAAGAAAAACAATGGTATCAGTATGTAGTGGAGAAAGAAGAACGGGAGATTGAATACGTCGATTTTACCGGAAAGAGCATGGAAGAAGCAGAGAAAATCATGACGGAATGGACGTCTGTACCTTTTGAGAGGGAAGATTCTCCGTTGAATCGAATTGTTATTATTAAAACACCTGACGGAAATCAGGGAATTTATCTTTTGGGAGATCATTTGACACTGGATGCCCAGTCTCTGATTTGTTTTATGAGAGATGTGATTGAAATTTATTGCAGTGCCAAATTCGAGGGTATCGAGTATCCAAAGGAGATGCGTTCTTATATTGAGCAGTTGGAAAAAGATTTGGCGTATGAGGAAGGAAGTAAGGCACAGCAAAGAGACAGAGAATATTTCTACAAGCAAATAGAACAGTCAGAGCCAATTTACAATGGCATCGATGGTCCGGGAGCCTTGTTGGAGGAGAGAAAGAAAAATCCAAAGGCAAGAGCAGCAAAATTCATTTCTTCAAATGTGAATTCTGCGCTTGATATTTTTCATCTGGAGGAGGAACCGACTGCCCGCCTGATGAAATTCTGCGAGCAGCAGCATGTTTCTCTGCAGTGTTTGCTCATCATGGGAATTCGTACCTATTTACAGAAAATGAACGGAAATGATGATGTGTCTATCAATGTGGCATATGCAAGGAGAGCTACTTTAGCAGAGAAAAAGTCCGGTGGTACGCGAGTACATTCTTTTCCGTTTCGAACAATTATTTCAGAGGACACAACTTTTCTGGATGGTATTCACATCATTCGTGACGGACAAAACGAAGTTTTCAGACATACCAATTTTAATCCGGTAGAATATCGTGCATATAGAGATAAGCTGTATTCGACAGAACCGGGAAGGTCTTATGAACCGATGGCACTGACTTACCAGCCAATGACATTAAAGGAAAAGGGGCTGGACAAGCTTGGAGATATTAAGTATAAGACAAAATGGTATCCTAATGGTGCAACGCCGCAGGCAATGTATTTGACGGTTATGCATAGACCGGAGGACAATGGTCTTGATTTTAATTTTGAGCATCAAGTGGCAGCAGTTACAAGAGAAACTTTGGAATATTTCTACTACTACATGTGCAGAATCATGTTTAAGGGAGTGGAAAAGCCATATCTGACAGTCGGTGAAATCATTAAGCTGGTATAAGCAGGAAAAAGCAAAGAAAAGAGGAAAAAAGTATGTTTGAAAAATTAGTAGATATTATTGTAAATTATGTTGAAGTTGATAGGGCGGATATCAAGCCGGAATCCCGTTTCATGGAAGATTTGGGATTTACCTCTTTCGATTTTATGAGTATGCTTGGCGAAATTGAAGATGAACTTGAGGTGGAAATTGAGCAGGAAGATATTGCAGAAATCCGCACGGTGCAGGAAGCAGTGGATTATTTGGAGAAACTTTCAAATTAAAAAAGAGGAGGAGAAGGTTATGGACGTTTTAAGCAGCACAATCCGTGAATTGCTGGTAAAATCAGAGGCGGCTTATGGGTCATGGGATGCGTTTCGATACAAGGTAAAGCGAAAGGGCAGTGAAGGAAAAAAAGAAGCGGAAATTGAAAGCAAGACTTATACAGAATTAAAAAATGATTCTGAACGGTTTTCCGCAGTACTAAAAGCACTTGGTGAACAAAAAAAGCATATTGCCATTCTGGGAACTACATCATATGAATGGATTGTGGCTTATATGGGAACGGTAAACAGCGGAAGCGTAGCCGTTCCGTTGGATGCCCAGTTGTCTGTGGAGGATTTGTGTGAGTTGTTAAACCGTGCACAAGTCACAACCCTTGTTTATGACGAAAGCAAGGCAAAGGTAGCAAGTGAGGCGCAAAAAGCCTGCCCGGGGCTTACAAATGTAATTTCCATGCGTGAGCCAAGTTCAGTGGAGGGGGCGTTATCCTTCTGGAAGCTGATGGGAGAACAGACCCCGGGATTTGAATATGAACCGCAGCCGGAGGAGCTGGCTACGATTATGTTTACGTCTGGAACAACAGGGAAAAGCAAAGGAGTCATGCTTTCTCACCGTAATCTTGCAGAAAATGCGACCTGCCTTGATATGAGAATTGAGCCGGGGACGGTTATCATGTCTGTATTGCCGATTCATCATGCATATTGTCTGAGTATGGATATATTAAAGGCACTCTCTCTGGGAAGTGTAATATGTATCAATGATTCCCTACTTCGTGTTGCAAAGAACATTAAGCTGTTTGAACCGAATCTGATTTTAATGGTTCCGCTTATGATTGAGACGCTGGCAAAGAAACTTGAAGATGTATCGTGGATGCCTGCGCCGCTGGTAAAGGCAAAGGTTTTCGGAAAACAGTTCCATACCATATTTAGCGGTGGTGCATATTTAAATCCGGCATACATAAAAACCTTCAGAAAATATGGAATTACAATCCTGCAGGGATATGGGATGACAGAATGTGCACCGGTCATCAGTACGAATTTAAGCTGGAATAGTAAAGAGGGCTCTGTAGGAAAACTTTTGCCGAATTGTGAAGCAAAAACTGTAAATGAGGAGTTGTGGGTGAAAGGCTCCAGTGTTATGCAGGGGTATTATCAGATGCCACAGGAGACGGCAGACAGCTTAGAAGACGGATGGTTGAAAACGGGAGATTTAGGTTATGTGGATGAGGATGGATTTGTGTTCCTGACAGGAAGAAAGAAAAACCTGATTATCACACCGAATGGGGAGAATATTTCTCCGGAGGAAATTGAGAATAAGCTTGGAGAAAACCGGTTGGTACAAGAAGTCCTGGTTCGTGACAGTGAAGGCGTGATAGAAGCGGAAATCTTTCCGGATTATGAGTACGCGGGCAAGAAAAAGATAAAAGATATACCGGGTAAGCTTCAGGAGATTGTGGATGCTTATAATAAGAATGCACCGTTATATAAACGAGTAATAAAAGTGAAAGTCCGTGAAGTTGAGTTTGAGAAAAACACAACAAAGAAAATCAAACGGTTCTGACATTTAAATAAAACCCGAAATCCAATTGTGGATTTCGGGTTTTTCTATAAAAATGTAAAATGGTTTAACGATTATTGTGTTATATTATCTTCATTTGTTGCATTGATGTCATTTGTATCAACCGGAGTCTCATCTGCCGGAGCCAAAGTATTTGCGGAGGTGTCTTCCGTTTCTGTTTCTGTTGTTTCTTCGGTGTCTCCTTCTTCTGCATTCGGGTCAATATAGATTAACTCGTTGGAACTGCGGAAAATTGTATTGCTGGAGCCTATCTGGTTGACCACGATTGTATCACCGTTTTCAATATCCTCTGCAGAAATACGCAGCAATGTGCTGGCAACAAAACTGGTACTTACTTTTTCTCCATTGACAAAGACCTTGCTCCACGGAGTAAAATGTGTTCCTGCAATGCATATGTCACCGGAATCATTGATCCAGGTGCGGTCGGCGGTTACTTCGTCAATACCCATAACAAGGTCGGTAGCCGGATATTTGTCCTCGCCGTCATAGCAGTAGCGATCTCCGTAAAGAATGTCATACTGTAAGTTCTCAAGCCCAGCTAAATAAGAATCTGTGCCCAGAAGTCCCTGGTTCATCTGATCCTGGGTGTAGGTAAACATGGTGCCCTCATGAATGCCAGCCTGGTTTGTTACGTTGGCAAGAAGCTGATAAGCGGTGATGTCCGCATCCTGCTTTGCCATACCAAAATTGTTCCAGGTTGCATATTTTGTCTTGAAGATATCACCGGATTTCATATCGGTATCTTCCAGTCCCATCGTCGGAAGATGATCTCCAAAAAGTACAAGGATGGTTTTTTCGTCCCGTTTGGACAGCATATCAATCAGATTTCCGATAAATTTATCCACTTCATGAATTTCGTTTACATAATATTCCCACTGATTATTGGCTTCCAGAGTAGCTGCACCGGAAACAATGATTTCAGGGTTTTCAATAATTTTTTCTGTAGGGTAATCACCGTGTCCCTGAACCGTAATCGTGTAAACGAAGTCAGACTGATTTGGCGTTGCATCCATAGCTTTCTTTGTCTCGTTGATCAGGATATTATCAGTCGGCCAGTCACCGAGCGGTGTATATTCCTGAATGTTCATTAGTTCCTTGCTGGTGAAGGTGTCAAAGCCCATCATGGAAAATGCATTGGCGCGGCTATAAAAGTTACCGCCGTTGTTGTGTACAACGTGAGTACCATAACCAATAGAGGAAAGATCGGAAGCGATGCTTTCGCAGTCCGTTTCCTTTAAAGTTGTTTTATAAGGATATTCGCCAGTTCCGAAGTACTGCATGCTCATACCGGTCAAAACTTCAAACTCTGTATTTGCAGTTCCGGCGCCTACCACAGGTACGGTCAGGTAACCGGAAGAATAATTTTCATATAAGTTGCGGAAATTTGGAATCGGATCTTCGGATAACTGCAAAAAGTTTACCTCAGTCGGATCGATAAAGGACTCTAATAAAACCACAACAATATTCGGTTCGTCTCCTTCTGTAACGGTAGTTTCGCCGGCATTTACGGAAGCAGTGATTGCATCAATGTTGTCTTCGGAGTAGTTCTCAGGTTTTGACATTCCGCGTCCGACAACGCTGGAAGAAAAGCCGTAAACAAAACCGTAATTTTCATAGCCCTGTGCGATGTTGGAAAAATAGGAAGCAAGGATATTGGAATCCTGTGCTGCCTTTGTAGTGACAGGGAGCATAAGTAGAAGTCCAATTACAAAAACCGGCGCAAAAAAGCGGTGGTTTTTGCCCTGAAATTTCGGTCCCCGCACACCAAGCCAGATGCAAAGAACAAGAAATAAAGCCACGATGGAAACGACAGTAACCGCCTCCGTTGCTGTAAAATAGTTTGTATTCTGCATGGCAAATAAATCGGAGAGGCATTTTAAATCTGTATAACCAAACGGCGTTACACGTTTAGCAAGAATGCATCCGTTGATTGTGCCAAGAAATAGCCAAAATCCGCTGATCAAGACACGAAGCAATGCTCTGCGCTTTACCAGGTAAACTAAGGACAGTGAGGCAAATATAATGAAAGAATTATATAAGTATGCCAGCGTATGTCCGCTTACGAAGCTGCATGCGGATAAAAAAGAGCGCCTGGAAATACATTCAATGATGAAGCATAACAGGCAGGACAAAATCCCATGAAAGAAGATGGAATAACGGTTCATGAATTCGACAGTCTTCATGACACGGATATTTGGCTTTTTCTTCGCACGCTTTTCCTGTAAATTCCCCTTAAATTTTTTTAGTTTTGTAAAAAAAGCCTTGAAAGTACGCATATGAAACAATCCTCCCTTATGTTTGTATATGCCAAAAACATTTGCTTTACTTAGCTAAAAAGTGCGAGTCATAAACTCGCATATGAAAGAATAAATCTATTTTGGGTAAAAATCAATTGTAAAGTTGGATAAAAATTCTTTACTTTTCCTTTAAATTTATTTCAAAATGTATAAAAAATGTAAAATAAATATAAAAAAGGTGTAAAAACCACAGGTGTAAATACGAGTATAGCACCTATTTCTTAAGAAAAAAGGAAAAAAGTTTGAAAAATAGGTGAAAAAAGCCGGGGAAGCATATTACTATTATATAAGGAAGAAACTGTTGAAAAAATTTTTCATGTGCAGGGGAATTGGCAAAATGTGAAATATGTGTTATTCTCTATTTACACATGACCGGAGCAGATTCCGGATAAATAGACGAGGGATTAAAATGTTAGAACTAAGAGACGTTTGTTTTCAGGTAAATGAAGACGCAAAGGATAAAGAGATATTAAAAAATATTAATTTAAAGCTGGATGATCGTTTTGTGGCGATTACCGGGCCAAATGGTGGAGGAAAGTCTACGCTGGCGCGTGTTATTGCAGGTATTGTAAAGCCTACCAGTGGAAAGATTCTTTTAGATGGAGTGGATATTACCGATTATTCGATTACAGAGCGTGCAAAGGCGGGAATCAGTTTTGCATTCCAGCAGCCGGTACGATTTAAGGGGCTTACGGTAAAAGATTTGATTACTCTGGCGTCAGGAAAGGATATCTCTGTAACGGAAGCCTGCGCCTATCTTTCTGAGGTAGGACTTTGTGCAAAGGATTATATTGACCGTGAGGTGAATGCCAGTCTGTCCGGCGGAGAATTAAAGAGAATTGAGATTGCAATGATTATCGCACGGGGAACGAAACTTTCCATTTTTGATGAACCGGAGGCAGGAATTGATTTATGGAGTTTTCAGAATCTGATTCAGGTGTTTGAAAATATGCATGAAAAGATTAACGGCTCGATTCTTATCATTTCCCATCAGGAACGGATTTTAAACATCGCAGACAGAATTGTTCTGATTGCAGACGGTGAGGTTCGTAAAGTCGGGACAAGGGAGGAAGTATTGCCGGAACTTCTTGGTACTTCCCAGGCATGCAGCACATTGATGGATAAGATTGCAAAGTAAAAGCAGCGGCAGGAGAAAGCCGCAGAATATAGACAAGACAGGTGAGAAAAAATGGATAGTATAGAAAAGAATTTACTGGCGGAAATCGCTGATATACATGAGGTGCCGGAGGGCGCATATAACATTCGTTCCAATGGAAAGTTAGAGGGGCGGAATACGACGGCGAATATTGACATTGTGACGAAGGAAGATAAGCCCGGTATCGATATTATCATCAAGCCGGGTACAGTGCATGAAAGCGTTCATATTCCGGTGGTCTTAAGTGAGAGCGGATTAAAGGATATGGTATACAATGATTTTTATATCGGAGAAGGAGCAGATGTTACGATTGTGGCTGGCTGCGGCATTCACAACTGTGGAGATCAGACTTCGGAGCATGATGGAATTCATACTTTCTATATTGAAAAGGATGCAAAGGTTCGCTATATCGAAAAGCATTATGGAGAAGGCGATGGAAAAGGGGAGCGCATCTTAAATCCGACTACGGTCGTTCATATCGCAGAGGGTGGTTATATGGAAATGGAAACGGTGCAGATTAAAGGCGTGAGCTCTACAATCCGCAATACGAAGGCCGATTTAAAAGACGGAGCCTCTCTTGTCATCCGCGAGAAGATTATGACACACGGAACTCAGACAGCGGAGACCAATTTTACTGTGGATTTGGATGGTGTGGACTCCAGTACAAATGTTGTTTCCCGTTCCGTGGCAAAGGAACAGTCCAAGCAGGTATTTAATTCCCATATTAACGGAAACAATCAGTGTTATGGACACACGGAGTGTGATGCGATTATCATGGATGAAGGAAAGGTTGAGGCCGTTCCATCACTTTCAGCAAATAATATTGATGCAAGCTTAATCCATGAGGCGGCAATCGGAAAAATTGCAGGGGATCAGCTCATAAAGCTGATGACCTTAGGTCTGACCGAGAAGGAAGCAGAAGAACAGATTGTAAATGGATTTTTGAAATAGTAAGAAGATAAATAGTGCGCAGTACCCTTGATGGTAAGTCGAAGGTGCTGCGCATTATTTTAATTGGCAGATTCTTTTAAAATCGGCGTCCGTGTAATCTGAACAAGCAAAGGGATAACCATAATAAACCATACGGCAGGTTCTGCCAGAATGACGCTCTGATATTTTAATGAAGGAACGAGCAAAAATGCAAAAACTACTTTGCCAATCAGTTCCAGACTGCTGGAGATAAGCGGTGTGATATGATCACCAATGCCCTGCATGGCGTTTCGGATGATGCAGATTAAAGCGGTAACAAAATAAAAAAGTGTATCAAATTTTAGATAGGCGACAGCATTCTGAATCACGACCTGATTGGTACTACCGGTTACCATATAGATTAACTTGGGGGCGGCGAGATAGCTAACGACAATGACTCCGGCGCACCAGATCCAGGTATAGAGGATGGCCTTTTTGATACCGCTTTTAATCCGGCCGATTTCGTTGGCACCGAGGTTCTGTCCACAGAAGGTTGCCATGGTCGTGCCGAACACACCAAAAATCAACATATAAAGCTCCGAAATTTTTCTTGCAGCAGTGTGTGCAACAATGATGTCTGTTCCAAGTGTATTGATGGATGTCTGTAAAGCTACAGAGCCGAGATTTACCAGAGAACTCATAAATCCCATGGAAAGCCCGCAGCTGAACATTCGTGTCAGTAATTCTTTTGAAAAATCTCCAAAATCCTCCCGATGCAGGCGAAAAATCTCATAGCGTTTTATCATATAAATAAAACAGGCGAGCATGGCAAGGAATTGAGAAATCACGGTAGCGACTGCAGCACCCCGCACACCCATTCCAAGAGGAAGGATACAGACGAGGTCAAGAAAAATATTTAAAATAACGGAAATTCCAAGAAAAATAAGTGGCGTTACCGTGTCCCCGATAGCTCGCAAAAGAGCTGAGCATACGTTGTAGAGCATAGAGACAATAAGCCCCATAAAAATGATGGAAATATAAGTGCTTGAAAGCTTTATGACGTCGGATGGTATATTTAAAAGGCAAAGCAACGGTTGTAAAAAAATCAGGGCTGCTGCGGTGATGACAAGGGCAATAGCAGAGCCAAGTACCAACGAGGAGGCAGTGCAGCGTTTTAAGCCCTTCATATCATGAGCACCGAAAAATTGAGCGGCAATCACAGCAAAACCGTTGGTAAGGCCCTGTAAAAAACCGACTAGGAGACTGCTCAGAGAACTGGTAGCTCCGACGGCAGCCAGTGCGTCCTCACCCAGTGCAGAACCAACGATACGGGTGTCAATCAGACTGTAGGTGAGCTGTAGGATGCTCCCAATTAATATCGGAAGCGCAAAGGCAAAAAGCAGTTTTGAAATATTTCCTTTTGTTAAATCTTTCATAGCAGCATTCCTTTTATTTTATGAATTTATTGATTGCTTCATCCAAATCATCCAAAACCTTCTGGTCTCCGGTTTCTAAGGCATCTACCACGCAGTGTTTGATATGGTCCTCCAAAATGATTTTTCCAATGTTGTTGATGGCAGAGCGCACAGCGGCGATTTGAATCAGAACTTCACTGCAGTCTCTGCCGTCTTCTACCATTTTTTTGATGGATTCCATATGACCGATGGCGCGGGACATGCGGTTTAAAACCGCTTTGGTATTTTCATGGTGATGGGTGTGGGTGACGACAGTGCCGTCTTCTAAAACATGGGTATGCGTGTGCGCAGACATTTTATCTGAATCGAATGTAGGCATGATATTCCTCCTTTGTATTCTTTGGAAAATGTTAGCACATTTCCAGAAAAAAACCAACTGAATTTGTTAAGGAAATCTATAAACAAATTGATTTCTTCATCCGGTCATGTATAATAAGTTTATAGAAAAACCAACGAGAAAAGGGAAGGGATATTATGTGGATTACATTTGCATTTGGCTCTGCTTTTTTTGCAGGAATAACGGCAATTTTAGCGAAGGTAGGAATGGGAAAGACGGATTCATCTCTAGTGACGGCGATTCGTACGATTGTGGTGGTGATTTTCTCATGGATTATGGTTTTTTTAGTGGGTTCCGAGAGTACGATTAGCCAGATCGGACGGCGTTCTCTGGTGTTTCTCATTTTATCCGGACTTGCTACAGGAGCATCCTGGCTGTGTTATTTTAAGGCATTGCAGCTTGGAGATGTAAATAAGGTAACGCCGATTGACAAATCAAGTACCGTACTTACGATGATATTGGCGGTTCTTATCCTACATGAAACTTTGACAACAAAAATGATTGCTGCTATGGTGCTGATTCTGATAGGAACCTTTCTTATGATTACGAAAAAGGCATCCTCTGGTAAAAGCAAAGGAATCAGCTGGCTTGTTTATGCGGTGCTGTCTGCATTGTTTGCAAGCCTTACCTCTATTCTCGGAAAGATTGGGATTACAGGTGTGGAGTCCAATCTGGGTACGGCGATTCGGACCTGTGTCGTGCTTGTGATGGCGTGGCTTTTGGTATTTGTGACGCATAAACAGCACCAGTTTTCTCAGATTACCTTTAAAAATGGTATTTTTATCTGTTTATCCGGTATTTCCACCGGGGCGTCATGGCTTTGTTATTACCGGGCGTTGCAGGAAGGACCGGCGAGTATAGTTGTACCGATTGATAAATTGAGCATTGTGGTTACCGTTTTGTTTTCCTCTGTTTTTTTGCGGGAGCATTTGACGCCAAAGGCCTTTTTCGGACTGCTGGCAATCGTGGGCGGGACACTGTTGCTGCTTGTGTAGACATATAATAATAGAAGAAAAAAGGAGGAACGTCCATGTATGGAAAGATTGTAGATTATAGTTTAGAAGGGCAGAAGCTGGTTATTCAGTTTGAAAAGTATAAAGGTATCATTGAAGCATTCACAGATGAGATTATTAATGTGTTTTGCGGTTTTGAGACGGAAACTCACCGGTCGAAGGCTATAGAGGGGGAAAAACACAAGGAAACTAAGGTTTCTGTTACCAAGGATGAGACAGGGCTTATTTTTACAACAGATAAACTGCGGGTTTATATTGCAGATGAATTTAAGGTAGATTTTTATGATGCAGAGGGCAGGCTGTTATGTGCAGATTACCGTGGAAAGCGCGAGTATGCAGAGCAGGTGAGCGAGGAATTTTTAGAGTTAATCCGTGCGGAAGGCCATGATGTTGCGGATGGAAACGGATTAGATTATAAGATTCAGGTCGTAAAAAAAATGCAGGGGGATGAGAAGTTTTACGGACTGGGAGATAAGACCGGATTTTTAGATAAAAAGTATTATGATTATGAGATGTGGAACTCTGATATTCCACAGGCGCATACAGATTCCTTTAAGGCGCTCTATAAATCTGTGCCGTTTTTTATTACGCTGCGGGATACCTGTGTTTATGGACTGTTTTTTGATAATACCTACAAGACATTTTTTAATATGGCAAAAGAAAATGAAAAGTACTGCTTTTTCGGAGCAAACGAAGGAAATCTCGATTATTATTTTATTGGCGGAGCGTCCATGCAGGAGATACTAAAGAACTATACTTATCTTACCGGGCGTACACCGCTGCCACAGCTTTGGACACTGGGTTATCATCAGTCACGCTGGGGCTATGAGACAAAGGAGGAAATCCTTCATATTGCGGAGAAATACAGAGAGTATGAAATTCCGTGCGATACGATACATTTCGACATTGACTATATGGACGGTTACCGAGTGTTTACCTGGAATGAAAAAAACTTCGGAAAACCGGGCGAAGTGATAAAACAGATTGCAGATATGGGCTTTAAAACGGTGACAATTATCGATCCGGGTGTAAAGCTGGATCCTGGTTATGCGAAATATGATGAGGGAATAGAAGGAGGATATTTTGCAAAAACACCGGAGGGAGAAGTCTATGTGAATGCAGTGTGGCCGGGGGATGCGGTCTATCCGGATTATGGAAATCCGAAGGTGCGTTCCTGGTGGGCAGACAATCAGAAATATCTGCTTGAGTTGGGCGTGCGCGGGGTTTGGAACGATATGAACGAACCTGCAAGCTTTAACGGCGAGCTGCCAAAGGACGTGGTATTTACAGATGAGGATCGAGAGGCGAACCATGCGGCAATGCATAACGTGTATGGGCACTTGATGTCAAAGGCAACTTATGAAGGCTTAAAGAAATGGGATAAAAAGCGTCCGTTTGTGATCACAAGAGCATGTTATGCGGGCTCACAGAAATACACGACCTTCTGGACAGGAGATAACCAGAGCCTTTGGGCGCATCTTCAGATGGCGATTCCACAGATGTGCAACATGGGGCTTAGTGGTCTTTCGTTTATTGGAACGGATGTAGGAGGTTTCGGTGCGGATGCTACGGGGGAACTGCTTGCCCGTTGGGTGGAAGTAGGTTGTTTTTCACCGCTGTTTCGAAATCACTGTTCTAAGGGAAGTATACACCAGGAACCGTGGCTGTTTGGGGACGAAGTGCCTGCCATTTATAAAAAATATGTGGAACTGCGTTATCGGTTGCTTCCGTATCTCTATGATTTGTTTTATGAAGGTGAACAGACGGGAATGCCAATCATAAGACCGCTTGTACTGCATTATGAAAAAGATAAAGAAACATATGAGATGAACAGCGAGTTTTTATTTGGAGAAAATATTTTAGTGGCTCCGGTCACCGAACAGGGAGCGACGAAAAAGATTGTTTATCTGCCGGAAGGAATCTGGTATGATTATGATACAAAAGAGAAAATATCCGGCGGAAGCTACTTCTTAAAGGATGCACCGCTTTCTGTCTGCCCGATGTATGTAAAAGCTGGCAGTATTCTGCCGAATTATGAGCCTATGCATTACATCGGGGAGATTGAACTTGATACCTTGATTTTAGATGTTTATCCGGGCGAGGGAGAATATCTGCATTATCAGGACAATGGAGAGGACTTCGAATACCGCAACGGAGCATATAATCTCTATCGTTTCCGTCAGACGGACGGTGTGCTTACGATTGAACTTCTGCATGATGGTTATGATAAAAAATACAAACAGTTTAAAATCCGGTGCGGAAAAACGGAGACTATTGTTCCGTTTACAGGAGAAACCATTAAAGTGAGGGAAAGCCTATGAAACGTGCGGTTGCATTAAGCGGCGGTGGCACAAAAGGCTCTTATGAGGTCGGTGTCTGGCGCGCATTGAAGGAACAGGGGATTGATTACCAGATTGTGACAGGAACCTCCATCGGTTCCATTAACGGGGTGTTTATGGCTTCCGGTGAGTATGAGCGTGCCTTTGAACTCTGGGACACTATCAAGATGGAGAATATGATGGAGGATGGGATAAATCTGACAGAAACCATTGAAGGTATGTTGGAACAAAAAGATGCCATCCGGCCTTTTCTAAAAAAATACGTCAAAAATAAAGGTGCGGATATTTCGCCCTTTAATGAATTTATTGAAAAAATGGTGGATGAGGAGGCATTGCGAAACTCGGAGATTGATTTTGGACTGGTGACTACGCAGTTTCCTTCCCTAAAAGGAATCGAGATGCGAAAAGCCGATATGGGGAAGGGGATGTTAAAAGATTATCTTTTGGCGTCGTCTGCTATCTTCCCGTTGTTTCCCATGCACAAAATCGGGGAGGATACGTATGTGGATGGTTGCTATTATGACAACCTTCCGATTGATTTTGCCATTAAGATGGGAGCGGAGGAAGTGATTGCTGTAGACCTCCGAACCAATCCGGCACATCCCAATTATAAAAAGCGCCCTTATGTGACATATATCAAACCGACCCGTTCACTTGGCACGATGATGAATTTTGATCATGAACTACTGATGGATAATATGCAGATGGGCTATCAGGATGCAAAAAAAGTATTTGGAACATACAGCGGATTTTTATATACCTTTATCAATACGGACTTTTCTGAGTGGAAGGAAAACATATGGGAATTTACAAAACAAATTGCAAAAGCAGAGGCAACGCTTTCTGAAAGCCGATTTGGAAAAATCGTAAAGCCAGGGGACGTCAGCAGAGTTTTTGCAGAGCTTGAAGCCTATACGGATGAACGGAAGTTAGACAGAGTAGATTATTTTGTGCGTGGTGCAGAAATCGCAGCAGAGATTTTTGGATTGGATGTCAGAGAAACGTATGAATTTTCAGCATTTATCGAAAAGATAAAAAAAGCTGTTCCGTCCAGAGAAAACTGTGCAGATGTGGAAATCTTCTGCGGAAAGAATAAACGCGGTATCATTCAGAAAATTGCGGAATGGAAGCTGAAAAGTGAAAGTACTTATATCACGGCTTGCATCTATCATGCGTTTGTGGAAAAGCAGATTGATGATATGGAGGAAGTTGGGCTTCTTACGTTGCTTCCGCGGGAACTTCTTGCAGCCGCATTTTTGTATGCGCTTTGAAACCAAAAGGAAATTTTTTGCATATACTATAGAGAAGTTAAATGCAGGAGCAGAGCAATGGATTATAATATGGAAGATTATTTCCGTATGCAGCAGTCCGGTGGATATAAAATGCCCTTTTATATGGCATACCCCATGCAGAATGTCTATCTGAACGAGATAGAATATGAGAGGGACCGGGAACGAATGAAAGAATTGTATCCGCAGGAAGCAAAGCGGATTCAAAAGGCAGTCGAAGAAGAATGTGATAAGATGGAATATGACGGAAGTCTGATGTTTGATGAGTATCCGGATCGTGTCATGGTACAGAGATTGTGTGACAACATCTACAATACTGTGTACGGACAGCAGGTGTCGGATGTTAACACCGAAGAATATCGCGACCGTAGACTGCAAGGAGGCAATCAGCCACCCAGACGTCCAAATCCGGGTGGCAGAGACTTGATACAGGTACTTCTTTTTGATGAGATGTTCCGCAGACGGTGCAGACATCACAGATGTCGCCGCTGGTGGTAAATTGCATGAAATAAGGGCTTGAGGTTTTAGCGGAAACGAATTACAATATAGCTATCGTGCTTTCGATAGCTATATTATTTTGGAGATTTATTTTGAAAGAGAGGACAGGCCTGTGAAGAAGGGGATAATAAAAGCAGGTGTTTTAACGGTTTTGTTTTTCGCAGCGTTGTTTTTCTTCAGCTTTGCGACAAACCAGAACAATGAAGACCTTACAACGGAAATGGCAAATGCCACTTTACCGATGATACATTTATATACAGGAGAAACACAGATTAATGAACTGCATGGTTATACATCCGAGATGGATGCTTCTTATATGCGGGATTCAATTACGCCAGTGGGAGAGGATATGAAGATTCCGACTTCGATTCAGACCTTTGGGACGGACATCGATGCCATATCTTACAAAATCCGCAGTATGGACGGGAAAGATCTGATTGCGGAGGCTGAGATTGCCGACTATGTAGAAAACGCCGGTTTTATAGCTGTTCAGATTCCGATTCAGAACCTGATCAAAGAGGGACAGGAGTATAATCTGATTATTGAACTCAAGCACAAGGATGAAGTTTATTACTATTATACAAGAATCTTAAAAAGTGAAGGCGATAATGTTGAACCATGTGTGGAGTTTGCTTTAAATTTTCATGAAATGACATTCAATCCGGACAAGTCATCGGGGCTTGCAACTTATATGGAACCGGATGCTTCGGCAGATAATTCCACGTTGCATCATGTATCAATCAATTCCACCTTAAGTCAGGTGACCTGGAATAAATTTGAGGGAACGCCGCTTTCAGATCCTGTGGTATCGGTAAAAGAGATTCAGGGTTCCTACAATGTGGTGACACTATCTTATGTTATGACATCGACCGGGGATAATGGAGAACTGGAATATTATAATGTGGAGGAATATTATCGTATTCGTTATACGGCATCCAGAATATATTTGCTCAATTTTGAGCGTACTATGAATCAGATTTTCAGAGGAGAAAATGACAGCTTTTATGATGACTGTATTCAGCTTGGTATCCGTTCGGGAGATGTTGCCTACCAGTCAAATGAAAACGGTTCGGTTGTCTGCTTTGTGCAGGAGGGCGAGCTTTGGAGCTATGATGAGAATAATGACAGACTTTCCCAGGTGTTCAGTTTCCGGGGATTTGAAGGAATAGATGCCAGAGAAAATTATAATCAGCACGATATTAAAATCATTGATATTGATGAAGCTGGCAGTATCAATTTTGCGGTGTATGGCTACATGAATCGCGGTGAGCATGAAGGACAGGTCGGCATCGGAGTTTACCATTATGATAGCGTGGCAAATACGGTGGAAGAAGAAGTATTTTTGCCGTCCAATCAATCCTATCAGGTGATGAAATCAAACATTGGACAGATTATTTATGAAAATGAAGACAGGCAGCTTTATATTATGATGGAAGGAACGGTTTACAGGATAGATTTGTCCACCCGTGAAAAGGAAGAAATTGTATCCGGGTTGCGGAAGGATACTTATGCCATTTCAGATACGGACGAGTATTTTGCCTACATTGAAGGAGAGGACAGCAATGCAGCGGGAAGTGTCCATGTTATGGATTTTTCTAATGGCAGCGATTATACTATCGAAGCAGGGGCAGGAGAGTACATCCGTCCGCTTGGCTTTATGCAGGGGGATTTTATTTATGGGCTTGCCAGAGCAGATCAGGTGACTACGGATGCGGCAGGAAAAACGACATTTCCCATGTATAAAATTTGCATTGTGGATATCGGAAGTGGTTCCCATGAAGTGTTAAAAGAATATCAGAAAGATGGATATTTTATTTCCGGAATCCGGATTTCGGACTATACGATATATCTGGACCGCCTGATGTACAACGGAATGGCATATGTGCAGACAGATTCCGACACGATTATGAATCGGGAAGGCGATGCCTTAAAGACTGTGGAAATTCATGAGACAAACACAGAGAAAAAGGAAACACAGTATCAACTGAAATTGGCAGACGAAATCAGTGATACTTCACCGAAGCTTTTGACTCCAAAACAGATTGTGGTGGAAGAAGACCGCACGGTTGTTATGGAACTTCCAAATCAAGGAGAGAAATATTACGTTTACAGCAAGGGAGAGGTAGTTCTTGCTACTTACAGTCTTTCTGAGGCAATTGGAAAGGCAAATGAGACAATGGGCGTGGTCATTGGTGATGGGCAGAGCTATATCTGGAAACGGGCGAGAAAGACAAGCTGTAGTTCTCTGGCTGTGACAGTAGGAGATTCCGATGCAACCGGAAGTTCTATTGCAAAATGTATTAGTGCTCTGCTTCAGACGAAAGAGATTAATCTGAATGTACAGGAACTTTTAGCCAGCGGAGATACACCGAAGCAGGTGTTAGAGGACAGCATGCAGGAGTGCAGGATTCTGGATTTGAGTGGCTGTAGTGTGGAGGAACTGTTATATTATATTAGTAATGGAACTCCGGTATTTGCCATGATAAATGACAATGATGCGGTATTGCTGGTAGGCTATGATGCAGCGAATATTGTATATTATGATCCGGCATCTGAAAAAAATGTTTCCAAGCCTATGGAAGAAGCTCAGGCAATTTTTTCGCAGGCGGGAGACACCTTCTTTACTTATATCGAGTAATATGGATGGCGGTATTTGTGAAAAGCAGGAATTGACAAATCGGACAGATATGCTAAAATAAAGAAAATTTCACAAGATGGAAAAAGGCAACGACGCAAAATTCGTTGCCTTTTTTTGAGGATTTGCTTTAGCAAACTAAAGCGTAAACGTGTGAGAATATACGATAAGGGAAAGATAAGGAGTGGTTTTATGGAAACGTTACAAAAGATACTGGAGACAGTAGACAGCTTTGTCTGGGGACCGGTCATGCTGGTGCTTTTAGTCGGCACCGGAGTATTTCTGACGGTTAAATTGAGATTTCGGACGTGGAGAAATCTTGGCTATGCATTGAAAAGCACATTGAGTAAGGAAGCGAGGACAAAGAAACGGGGAACCGGAGATGTCTCTCCGTTTGCAGCGCTTACGACAGCGCTTGCAGCGACGATTGGAACCGGAAATATTGTCGGAGTTGCAACCGCTATGGTTTCCGGTGGACCGGGAGCGCTGGTCTGGATGGAGATTTCGGCACTGTTTGGTTTGACGACCAAATTCAGTGAGTGTATGCTGGCAGTAAAATACCGGAAGGTGAATGAGCACGGAGAGATGACCGGTGGGCCGATGTATACCATGAAAAGAGGATTTAAAAACAAAAAGATCGGTGCGCTTTTAGGATTTTTATTTGCGTTGTTTGCAGTAATCGCATCTTTTGGCATCGGAAATATGACACAGGCAAATTCGATTTCTTCTGCGCTAAATTCTACGTTTTCGATTCCAACCTGGGTGACTGGCGTGGTAGTTACAATTTTGGCATTGGTTGTTATTGTAGGTGGTATAAAAACAATTTCCAAAGTATCATCTGTTGTGGTACCGGTTATGGCAATTTTTTATCTGATAGGAGGAATTATTGTAATTATTGGAAATATTTCAAATCTTCCTGCAGGTGTCGTAATGATCTTTAAGATGGCATTCAGCGTCAAAGCAGTGGGCGGTGGACTTTGCGGTTCCATTACGGCAGCGATGATGAATGCGATGCATTTTGGAGTGGCAAGAGGATGTTTTTCTAATGAAGCAGGTATGGGTTCTGCGGCGATTACAGCAGCATCTGCGACGACGGATAATGCAGTTCGTCAGGGCTATATTAATATGACAGGGACTTTTTGGGATACGATTGTCGTGTGTACTGTTACCGGTCTTTGCATTGCAAGTTCAGGAGCGCTTGGTACGGTAAATCCGGCAACGGGCGAACTGTTTATAGGTGCAGAGCTTACAATGGAAGCGTTTAAAACAGTGCTCGGTGAGGCAGGAGCGGTAATCGTTTGCATCGGCATTGTGCTGTTTGCGTTTTCTACGATTTTAGGATGGGAGTATCACGGAGAAAAAGCTTTTGAGTATCTTTTCAATTCTCCGAAATATAATATGGTATATCGTATTGTATTTTCACTAATCGTTTATGTCGGAGCAACGACAGCGCTTGACATTGTATGGGATTTTTCTGACATTGCCAATGCGTTAATGGCGGTTCCGAATCTGATTTGTCTTTTGGTGTTAAGCGGTGAAATCAAGCGTGATGTGGAAGAATTTCAGAAGGAAATAGACGGTTAAGCGTAGAGCCAAAAGTACCATAAAATTGTATAGAAAATTAGTGTAATATGTAACACTTTTGTTTATAATGGCAGATTTTCTCGAAATCTATTGCAAATTTTGACGAAATAAGGTATATTACAACATGTACCAGAACATAAGGAAGTGTAAGAGAACAATATGAGTAGAAAAAAAGAAGTAATCGTATCAGATGTTTCTAAAAAACACGATAATCCTATTGCAGAGTTAGTACAGGTTGCATGCTGTTTTGACAGCGAGATTATTTTAGAGAGTAATAATCGTAAAATCAATGCAAAGAGTATTATGGGGATTATGGCATTCAATCCAACCGTTGGTATGTCAGTGGACATTGTGGTGGATGGAAAGGATGAAGAAGAAGCATTACAGGCAATGGAAAAATTTTTAGTTTGTGAATAATTGATTGGGAGGATTTACAATGAAAAAGAAACCAGTAAAAACTGTAACAGCGAAGACACTTAATCAGACAAAGGCAGAGGAGAAGACTCCGTCAACAACTACTACAACGGGTACAGCAAAAACAACAGAGACAGCAAAGGTACAGGAAGCAGTTAAGACTGCGGAAGAAGCAGCAAAGAAGACAGAAGCTAAAATTACAGAGAAGGTAAATGAAGTAGCTTCCAAGGCAACAGAGAAAGTAGTAGAGACAACAACAGATGTAAAAGAAGCAGCAAAGAAAACTGCAGCTAAAGTTACAGCGAAAAAACCGGTAGCAAAGAAAGTGGAGAAAGAACCGTTGGTTCCGGAAGTATATTTGCAGTATGCAGGTCGTGAAGCAAATCAGAACGACATCATTACAGCAATTACGGATAAGTATGTTGCAGAGGGACATAGAGCAAGTGCAATCAAAACTTTGCAGGTTTATGTAAAACCGGAAGAAAATGCGGCATATTATGTAATCAATCAGAAAGTTGCAGGAATGGTTCCACTGTTTTAAGAGTTGAAAATTTTATTTGAAATATGATTAACGAAAGAAGAAGTTTTTCGGAACATGATTCGGAAAACTTCTTTTCTATTCTATTAAAGAAAAAAGAACGGCTTACAAACCGTTCTTTTTTTACGTATTCTATTTTGAATTTTTCTGTTCTTCTTTATATTTTGCAACCAGACGCTGAATCCTGTCATATGGGTTTAATAAATCGCTAATAGAAGTATCATGATTTAAGGTGTCAATGATGTAGGCGATATATTTACTCATATCACAGTTGATATAATACGGCTTAGCAAGAAGTTCAGGTGTCTGATAGGTCAAGTTTGTGGTAACAACCTTGTAGATGATGCCTTCTTCGACTGCCTTGTCAAACTTCTCCAATCCGTTGGTGAACAAACCAAAAGTAGAAATAACGAAGATGCGGTTTGCCTTTCTCTTTTTTAACTCGGTTGCAACATCAATCATACTTTCGCCGGAGGAAATCATATCGTCGACAATGAAAACATCCTTTCCTTCTACGGAAGAACCAAGGAATTCATGAGCAACAATCGGATTACGTCCATCCACGATCTTGCTGTAGTCACGGCGCTTGTAGAACATACCCATATCAAGTCCCAAAACGTTTGCAAGGTAGATTGCACGTCCGGTACCGCCTTCGTCCGGGCTGATTACCATCATATGTTCGCTGTCAATCTGTAAGTCCTTTACTTCTCCAAGAATACCTTTTACGAACTGGTAAGCAGGCTGTACAGTTTCAAATCCGTTTAACGGAATTGCATTCTGGACACGTGGATCATGAGCGTCAAAAGTGATGATATTGTCTACACCCATGGAAATTAATTCCTGAAGAGCAATTGCACAGTCTAAAGATTCTCTGGAAGTACGTTTGTGCTGACGGCTTTCATACAAGAAAGGCATGATAACGGTGATTCTTCTTGCTTTTCCACCCACTGCAGCAATAACACGTTTCAAATCCTGAAAGTGATCATCCGGTGACATATGATTTTTATGACCGCATACGGTGTAGGTTAAATTGTAGTTCGTAACATCCACAAGAAGGAAAAGGTCATAGCCACGGACAGATTCTTTGATGACACATTTTGCCTCTCCAGTACCGAAACGCGGTACACTGACATCAACGACGTAAGAGTCGCTTTGATAACCCTTGAATGCGATGGTATCCTTGTGTTCGTGCTGTCTTTTTTCTCTCCATTTTACCAGGTATTGGTCGACCTTTTCACCAAGCTCTCGGCAGCTTTCGAGAGGGATGATACCAAGACTTCCCTTTGGGATGGTTTCTAGATTTCTTTTTTCATCTGACATGGATAAGTTCCTCCGTAAATATGAATTATTAATAGTTTATTTCAATAGATGCAGCATCTAATGAGTGCAAAATTAATGCAGTTTCTTTTTGATGCGGATGTCGTCGCCGTACAGCTTAATCATAGTATAGTTGGAAAATACTCTGGAAAAGGTACGCTCGGAATAAATATCCGCCAACTGGTTCATGCTCAAATTGGTAGAAATAATAGTTGATTTTTTGCGGAGCAGTCTTTCGTTTAAACATAAAAAGAACTGCGAGGTCGTGAATGAATTGGACATTTCTGTACCAAGATCATCAATGATCAGAAGATCACAGTCAAAAATATTCTGATGTGCTAAAACGGCATCGGTGTCTTTGTCAAAGACATTTTTGGCAAAGATATCAAAAAGCTGAAAGGCAGTGAAGTAAATCACAGAGTGCCCCAGGTCTAATAGTTCTTTGGCGATGCAGTTGGAAAGAAAGGTCTTTCCGACTCCGGTGTCGCCGTAGAAAAAGAGATTTTCAAAAGAACTGTCAAAGGTGTCAATAAAATGATGACTTTCCTTTTCGGCTCTCTGTATCAGCGCCAGAGCGGACAGCCCGGTAGACGGATCTGTCTGATCGTCTGAAAAATATTCATAGGAAAAATGACTGAAGTTTTCCTCGGAGAGAATATTTTTGATGTTGGATTGCGTATATACCAGGTCAATGGCTGCCTGTTTAAAGCAATGACAGCGCTCATTTCCGATATATCCGGTATCTTTGCAGTCTGGACACTGGTATGGCGGGATAAAATAATCCTCGGAATAACCAAGTGCCTGTAACAGTGCAGCTTTTTCTTCATGCAGGGAAGCAATCTGTTTCTTTAAATCGGATAAAGCACCCAAGTCCCCTTCCAGTAACTTTTTCGCCTGAGCCACTGAAGCAGAGGAAATAGTGTCGTCAATCTCCTTGAGGCGCGCATTTTTAGAATAAACTTCTTGTTTGCGCTTTTCGACAATATGCTGATTTTTTAGCTGCCTTGCATTGTACTGACGGATAATCTCGTCGTACTGTGTATTGCTTAATGCCATGTTAAGAGCCTCCTGCTACTGCATGGAATGGTTTAATGCCTGTTTTTCCAACTGGTCGAAATCGTAAGAACGCTGTGAAAAATTGTTGAATTTGTTTGTGGAAGCCGTCTCCTTCTGATTGCGGACGGCTGTCTTAGGCTTCTTATTTAAAAACGCCTCATCTAATGCAGCGATTTCCTTTAGAGAGGAAACGTTTTTCTTACGCCAGTTATTCAAAATAGAATCGGTATATTCAAAACTCGGCTGGTGGATTGCTTGCATGGTACGTTTGCATGCTTCCGTTACCAATTCTAAGGAAAATCCATAAGTGTTTGTCCACTTTTTGATAAAATTAAGCTCGGATTCTACCAGACTTCGACCGGTAATACCGAAAGCCTTCATGATGGCAGAATTTGTCTTGCTGTAATGTTCGTTTGCTTCCTTTGCCTGTGTGACTGACAAAATGCCTGATTCGTGCCAGGATAAGGCAACTTTTTCCATGTAGCGCAGACTTTTGTGTCCTCCGCCAACGCAGTATTCAATCAAATATTCCATCAATTCTACGGAAAATCCGAGACTGTCATGCCAATACAAGATAGTGTTGATATCCGTTGCATTTAAAGTATGCCCAAGATAGGTCTCGGTAATGAATAAAAGTTCCTGGACACTCTTGTCTTCCTGAAAAGCCCTCATTTCATCTGCAGAGTAGTCTTTTTTGGGACTTTCTGCAGGTGGCGTCTGGTCTGTTACAGAGGCGGAAACAGTATCGCCACTTCTTTGGGCGACAGTGTCGTGAGAACCGCTGGTGACAGGTGCAGATGCCGAGGTGTCGGAAAGCCGGCTGGTATCGGATAGACAGATACCGGTCAGCTTATGATGTTCATCATATTCGAGACGGAGTACCTGAGCTTTTTCCCAATAAGCAAGAGCACGTTTGATGTCTTTTTCCGTATGCTCGAATTTGTCTGCCATGCCCGAAATGGAAAAGGATTCCTCCGGGGCGCTCATGCAGCGCAAAAGATATAAATAAATTTTTACATATTCCCCGTCTGCGTCAGCCATCAGTTCATCAATGAAAACGTTAGGGACACAGGTGACGGTTTCGTTATTTTCACTATGTAATGTAATGCCTGCCATAATACTCCCTCTTTCAACTCACACATTATAGCATATGAATTTTGAAATGAGAAGCCCTATTTTTTCCTGCAATCCCAGAAAAATCAAGGGTTGCGGGGTGGAGTGGACAATGTGGATAATGTGGAAAAAAAGGGAGATGTAAATTTATGGAAACTGCACAATCGGTCAAAAATCAACAAAATGAGTTATCCACTTTTTTTTATGTAAACATAAAAAATCCACACCGAATTGTTAGGTAATACACAATTACGATGTGGATAATGTGGATAACTATTGTCCAAGAAGGTGTTCACCAACAGTATAGATGTCTCCAGCGCCCATAGTTATCAACAAATCGTTGTTCACACAATTTTCTAAAAGAAAATCTTCGATTTCACCAAAGGAAGAAAAATAGTAGCTTTCTGTTCCAAGGGCTTTTAGTTCCTCTAAAATAGCTGTTGAGGAGATACCGATGGTATTTTTCTCTCTTGCAGCGTAGATGTCGGCAAGAACCACGACATCTGCGATGGATAAAGCTTTTGCAAAGTCTTTTAAGAAGGCTTTGGTTCTGGAATAGGTGTGTGGCTGAAAGACGCACACCAGACGATCATGCGGATAATTTTTTGCAGCATTTAAAGTGGCAGCAATTTCTGTTGGATGATGTGCATAGTCATCAATAACGGTAATTCCGTTTATCATGCCTTTGTGTTCAAATCTCCGTTTTGCCCCGCCGAAAATGGAAAGTCCGTGAATGATATCTTCCAGGGAAATCCCCATTTTTTCTGCAACGGCGATGGCTGCGAGGGAATTATATACATTATGTTCGCCCGGTACGTTTAGAGTGATATCACAAAGCTTTGTGCCGTTTTTATTTACAGTATAATGTGCACAGGCTTTTTCATTATAAGTAATATCAGAAGCATAATAAGTGCAGTCCGGTGTAAGACCATAAGTAATCACCTCCGGTGTAAGACCGCTTGTGATTTCTTCATAGCGTTCGATTTGTCCGTTTATAATGATGGCACCGTCAGAAATAGTATTTTCTGCAAATAAATGGAAAGAATGACGGATGTCATTAATATCTTTAAAGAAGTCGAGATGTTCCGCTTCGATATCCAGAATGATGCTGTAACGTGGGCGGAAGTTTAAAAAGCTGTTGGTGTATTCACAGGCTTCGGTTACAAAGATATCAGAATGCCCCACGCGGATATTGCCGCCGATGGCGTCTAGGATACCACCTACGGAGAGCGTCGGATCTTTTGCTGCACAGAGTAAAATCTGTGAGATCATGGATGTGGTCGTTGTTTTTCCGTGAGTGCCGGAAACAGCCACGGACTGTCTGTAGTTATCCATAATCTGTCCGAGCAGCTCGGCTCTGGAAAGCATGGGGATTCCCATGGATTTTGCAGCTGTAAACTCTGGATTGTCTTCTTTAATGGCAGCGGTGTAAACGACTAAGTCTGTGCCGGGCAAAATGTTTTCGGCGCGCTGTCCGTAAAAAATCTCGGCGCCCATTTCGGTCAGATTGTCAGTCAGCTCGGACTCTTTGGAGTCTGAACCGGATATTTTAAAATGTTCTTTCAGTAAGATTTCGGCAAGACCGCTCATACTGATGCCGCCGATACCGATGAAATGAACATGAATTGGCTGTTTAAAATCAATCTTATACATGATATATACCTGCTTTTCTAAAATTAAATTTTCATATGATATATTATAACCATATATCATAATTTTGCAAATTTATTTTCTAATAGGTAGAGAAGCTTCCAAAATACCCAAAAATTTCCATGTTTTGTGTAATATAACGAAAAAATGCGAAAAAGAAGAAAAAAATTGTTGAAAATAATGTACATTGTGAAAAAATTGTGATATAATTTGAAATATCGAATAACCCAACATTTACGAGAGGTGATAGACATGATAAAGAAGGAAATGATTGCCATGCTGTTAGCGGGGGGACAGGGAAGTCGTCTTGGCGTTCTAACTTCCGGGGTTGCAAAGCCAGCGGTGGCATTTGGGGGGAAATACCGGATTATTGATTTCCCACTCAGTAACTGTATCAATTCCGGGATTGATACGGTAGGGGTACTGACTCAGTACCAGCCGCTTCGGCTGAATAAGCATATCGGCATAGGAATGCCGTGGGACTTGGACAAAAATAACGGCGGAGTCACTGTGCTTCCTCCTTATGAGAGAAGTGATAACAGTGAGTGGTATTCCGGTACAGCAAATGCCATTTACCAGAATATGCGGTTTATGGAAAGCTACAATCCGGAGTATGTACTGATTCTTTCGGGGGATCATATTTATAAGATGGATTACGAGGTGATGCTCGATTTCCATAAGGCCAACCATGCAGATGTTACGATTGCAGCAATGCCGGTTCCGATGGAGGAGGCCAGCCGGTTTGGTATCGTAATTACAGATGAAAATAAACGTATTCAGGAATTTGAGGAAAAACCTGAGCATCCGAGAAGTAATCTGGCATCCATGGGAATTTACATATTTAGCTGGAAAGCATTAAAGGAAGCTTTGGTTGCAATGAAAGATCAGAGCAACTGCGATTTTGGAAAGCACATCATTCCATACTGCCATGAAAAGGGCGAGAGGTTATTCGCATATGAATATAATAGTTACTGGAAAGATGTAGGAACACTTGGCTCTTATTGGGAAGCAAATATGGAACTCATTGATTTGATTCCTGAATTTAATCTTTATGAAGAATATTGGAAGATTTATACAAAGAGCGACAGTATTGAACCGCAGTATTTATCAGCGGAGTCTGTGGTAGAAAAGAGCATTATTGGGGATGGCTCGGAAATATATGGGGAAGTCCACAGTTCTGTAATCGGAGCGGGGGTTACGATAGGAAAGGGAACTGTAGTAAGAAATTCGATTATCATGCAGGATTGTGAAATCGGAGATAATTGTGTGATTGATAAATCAATCATTGCAGAAAAATGTATTGTAGGAAGTGGTACGCAACTTGGCGTGGGGGAAGAAGCACCAAGTAAATTAAGTGAGAAGATATATGCATTTGGGCTGGCCACAGTAGGAGAAGACAGTAAAATACCGGCAAATGTTAGAATAGGAAAAAATACAGCAATTTCAGGTATTACGGAACCGGCCGATTATCCGAATGGGGAATTAAAGAGCGGAGAATATATTATTAAGGCAGGTGACAGCGAATGAAGGCATTAGGGATTATTTTAGCAGGCGGAAACAGTAACCGGATGCGTGAGCTTACAACAAGGCGTGCCATTGCGGCAATGCCAATCGGAGGAAGCTTCCGGTGCATTGATTTTGCATTGAGTAATATGGCAAATTCTCATATTCAGACGGTGGCAGTGCTGACACAGTATAATGCAAGATCATTACATGAGCATTTGAATTCATCAAAATGGTGGAATTTCGGAAGAAAGCAGGGTGGACTTTATACCTTTACTCCTACGGTAACACCGGATAACAGCTGGTGGTATCAGGGAACGGCGGATGCTATGTATCAGAACATTGAATTTTTACGCAGATGTCATGAACCGTATGTTATTATCGCAAGTGGGGACTGCGTTTACAAGCTGGATTACAATAAGGTATTGGATTATCATATTGAAAAGAAAGCAGACATTACGGTAGTGTGCAAGGATATGCCGGCAGAAGCGGATGTAAGCCGTTTCGGTGTGGTAAAAATGAACGAGGATTCCAGAATCATAGAGTTTGAGGAGAAACCGATGTTTTCCCGTTCCAATACGATTTCCACCGGAATCTATATTTTAAGAAGAAGACAGTTGATTGAAATGCTGGAACGTTGCCATGAGGAAGGCAGAAGTGATTTTGTCAATGATATTTTAATCCGCTACAAAAATATGAAGCAGATTTACGGATATAAGATAGATACCTATTGGAGTAATATTGCTTCCGTGCAGTCTTATTATGATACGAATATGGCGTTCTTAAGACCGGAGGTAAGAAAATATTTCCGTGAGGATCCAAAAATTTGTTCCAAGATTGATGATTTACCGCCAGCAAAATACAATGTGGGATCTGACGTGAAGAACAGTCTGGTTGCCAGCGGATGTATCATTAACAGCAAAGTGGAAAATTCGATTTTATTTAAGAAGGTATTTGTGGGTAAGAATTGTGTGATTAAGAATTCCATTATCTTAAACGATGTTTACATCGGAGATAATACGCATATAGAAAATTGTATTGTGGAAAGTAGGGGTACTTTGAAAGCAAATACATATTATAGCGGTGATGATGGAATTAGGGTTGTGCTGGAGCATAACGAAAGATACGCAATTTAAAAAACAGCAAGGGTAGCTGAGACTTGAAAGGGGCAAAAGAATTATGCAGATTACAGATGTACGAGTAAGAAAAGTAGAAAAAGAAGGCAAGATGAAAGCGGTAGTATCAATTACGATTGATGAAGAATTTGTAGTTCACGACATCAAGGTAATTGAAGGAGAGAAGGGACTTTTTATTGCAATGCCAAGCCGGAAAGCGGCAGATGGTGAGTATCGTGACATTGCACATCCAATCAATTCCGATACACGCTCCCGCATCCAACAGATTATTTTAGATAAATATGAAGCTGAGCTTGCGGCAGAAGAAGCAGCAGAATAAAACAAATTCGGGGGAAGGGTTTTTATTCAGGGAATGTAGAATGAGATAAATGAGTGAATGCTCAAAGAAAGAGAGGGGGCTTACAAATTCCGAAAGGAATTTGTAAGCCCCCTCTCTTTTTGCTTTTTCCTGTTCTTCTTTATCTTCCTGGACCTTTACCTCAGCGGCATTGGCGGCGGAGTCGGCTTCCGCTTTTTTTGATTCGGATTTCAGATTCTGCGGTGGCCTTTGCGGTGGTGGCATCCTTGCTGATCTGAGAAGTATTCTCAATACATTAGTATGTAAGATTTTGGAAAAAGTCAAATGTTTGTGGGTTTCTCGTGACAAATAAGGCAAATTATACTAAAATACAAAATGATATTGTTTCAGTAGATATTGGAGGGAGAATTATGAACCGTTTGAGGGCCGTTATCCTGGCAGCAGGAAAGGGAACAAGAATGAAATCCGACCTGCCAAAGGTCGTGCATACAATAGAAGGAAAATGTCTGGCAGATTATGTAATTGAGGCGGCGAGAGGAGCCGGTGCTGATGAGATCTGCCTTGTGGTTGGATATAAGAAAGAGATTGTAAAAGAAAAGCTTAAAAATAAAGATGTTTCGTTTGTATTGCAGGAGGAGCAGCTTGGCACCGGGCATGCGGTAAAATGTGCAAGGGATTTTCTTGGAGATGAGGGGGAAACACTCATTTTAGCCGGTGATACGCCGCTTATTACGGCAGCAACGTTAAAAAGACTTGTGGCACATCACAGACAACATCAAAACACGGTTACAGTTCTGTCTGCCATGATTGATGACCCGGTCGGATATGGAAGAATCATTCGAGATGAGACGGGAGCTTTTGTAAAGAACGTGGAGCATAAGGATGCAAATGAGGAAGAATTGAAATCGCATGAAATCAATTCCGGTATGTATCTTTTTGACACAAGGGAACTGAAAGAAGCATTGGATAAAATCACACCGAACAACGCCCAGGGAGAATACTATCTGCCGGATACGTTAACTATTATTAAGGAAAAGGGATTAAAGGTGGATGCTTTTGCACTGGAAAGCCCGGAAGATGTTATCGGAGTGAACGATAAAGAACAGTTAGAAGCAGCAACAGAAATTATAAAGAGGAGAGAAACATGTTTGTAATTGCGGGATTGGGAAATCCGACCAAACAGTACGAAGGGACGAGGCACAATATAGGATTTGATGTCATTGATGCTTTAGCAGAAAAATATAATATTGACGTAAGTGACAAAAAGCATAAGGCACTTTGTGGCAAAGGAGTCATAGATGGAGAAAAGGTTCTTTTAGTGAAGCCCCAGACCTTTATGAATTTAAGTGGTGAGAGTATTGCAGAGGTTTTAAATTATTATAAAGCAGATGCAGAGAGTGAATTTCTGGTGGTTTTTGATGATATCAGTCTGGCACCGGGCAATATCCGTATTCGAAAAAAGGGAAGCGCCGGCGGGCATAACGGAATCAAAAATATTATTGCAATGACAGGTACTCAGAATTTTATGCGGATTAAAGTTGGTGTCGGGGAAAAACCAAAAGGATGGGATTTGGCGGATTATGTTTTGGGACGATTTTCCAAAGAGGACAGGGAAAAAGTAGATGCTGCCATAGAGGATGCCATGGGTGCGGTCGTGCTTATGATTCATGGAGAGACGGATCATGCCATGAACCAGTATAATGCAAAAAAGGAAGCGTAGAGGAATGATGGACACTTTTAGGAAACCTTTAGAGGAATTAAAAGATTTTGAAGATCTGACGGAAAGCTTAAAAACTCTTGCGGGATTTGTGTCGGTTTCCGGCTGTATTGATGCTGAAAAACCTCATTTGATCTATGGCATAAAAGACGGTGTGGAAAGTAAGATCATCGTTGCGTCAAGCGAGCAGAAGGCAAAAGAACTGTACGAGGAATACCGCTTCTTTGATAAGGAAGCGGTATATTTTCCTGCAAAGGATATTCTGTTCTATCAGGCAGATATTCGCGGAAATCTGTTGACACAGGAACGTATTAAGACATTAAAAGCGGTAGCGGAGCAAAAAAGCGTAACCATTTTTACAACTTTTGATGCGCTGATGAATGAAATGGCAGAGCCGGAAAATTTTCTGGTTTCCGTGAAGCGTTTTGAAATCGGAGATACGGTAAACTTGCAGCAGCTTGAAAAAGAACTGGTGGACATGGGCTATGTGCGCAATTACCAGGTGGAAGCTGCCGGGGAATTTGCAGTCCGGGGTGGAATTTTAGATATCTTTCCGTTGACGGAGGAAAATCCGTTCCGAATGGAACTTTGGGGCGATGAGGTGGATTCGCTGCGGAATTTTGATGTGGAAAGCCAGCGGATGATCGAGAATCTGGAGAAAATCACCATCTATCCGGCCTGTGAATTTATCTTATCGGAGGATAGAAAGACTGCGGGAATAAAGAAACTTCAGGCGGAAAGCAAAAAGGTCTGTGAACGGTTTCGGAAAGAGATGAAAACGGAGGAAGCTCACCGGATAAAAACGGGAACAGAGGCATTTGTAGAGGAAGTGACGGAAACTGGCGGCAGTGCCAACGTAGATTTTTATCTGTCTTATTTTACGGAGCATACGGTATCGTTACTTGATTATTTTAATCGGGAAAGTACTGTGATATTTCTGGATGAGCCACCGCGTTGTGTGGAAAAAGGCAGAGTCACGGAAAAGGAATTTTCCGAGAGCATGAAACAGAGGCTGGAAAAGGGCTATATTCTTCCTGGTCAGATGAAGGCGCTTTTTACCTATAAGGAGATTTTGGCAAAGCTTGCACGCATGAAATGCGTTGGTCTTGCATCCCTGGAGACTAAGGAAAAAGAAATTGAGATAAAAAAGCGTTTTACCATACAGACCAGAAGTGTAAATTCCTACAATAACAGCTTCGAACTACTGGTAAAGGATTTAAAGCGTTATAAGGATAAGGGCTACCGGGTGGTGCTTCTTTCAGGTTCCAAGACCAGGGCAGAGCATCTGGCGGGAGACCTTTTAGAGGAAGGGTTAAACAGCTATTTTAGTGCGGATTTTTCCCATGAAGTGAAGCCCGGCGAGGTAATGACAGCTTACGGCAAGGTCAAAAGGGGCTATGAGTATCCGTTACTTAAATTTGTTGTTATTTCCGAGAGTGATATTTTTGGCGCGGAAAAGAAAAAGAAGAAAAAACGCCGGATATATGAGGGAGAAAAAATCCAGAGTTTCAGCGACCTCAGTATCGGAGATTATGTGGTACATGAAAACCACGGGCTGGGCATTTATCGTGGGATTGAGAAAGTAGAGGTAGATAAGACAGTCAAGGATTATATCAAGATTGAGTATGCCAAGGGTGGTAATCTTTATATTCTTGCAACACAGCTGGAACTGATTCAAAAATACGCAGGTTCTGATGCGAAAAAACCCAAACTGAATCAGCTTGGGACACAGGAATGGAATAGAACCAAGACAAAGGTGCGGGGAGCTGTAAAAGAGATTGCGGGTGATCTGGTGAAGCTTTATGCCGCAAGACAGGAGAAAGAAGGATTTGTCTATAGCCCGGATACGGTATGGCAGAAAGAATTTGAGGAGATGTTTCCGTTTGAGGAAACGGAAGATCAGGAGCTTGCCATTGAAGCGACGAAAAAGGATATGGAGAGCAAAAAGATTATGGACCGCCTGATCTGTGGAGATGTAGGGTATGGAAAGACAGAGGTGGCTATCCGAGCGGCTTTTAAGGCGGTACAGGACGGAAAACAGGTGGTTTACCTGGTGCCGACGACCATTCTTGCCCAACAGCATTATAATACGTTTGCGCAGAGAATGAAGGATTTTCCGGTGCGGGTGGATTTGCTCTGCCGTTTTCGTTCTGCCTCAGAACAAAAAAAGACCATTGAGGATTTAAAGAAGGGTATGGTGGATATTGTAATCGGTACTCACCGGGTGCTTTCCAAGGATGTGGTTTTTAAGGATCTGGGACTTTTGATTATTGATGAAGAACAGCGTTTTGGCGTTGGACACAAGGAAAAAATAAAGCAGCTAAAAAATAATATTGATGTGCTGACACTGACTGCGACTCCGATTCCGAGAACACTTCACATGAGCCTGATTGGTATCCGAGACATGAGTGTTTTGGAAGAACCGCCGATGGATCGTATGCCGATACAGACTTATGTCATGGAGTTTAATGAGGAACTGGTGCGGGAAGCAATCAACCGGGAAATGGCAAGAGGCGGACAGGTATATTATGTTTTTAACCGTGTAAATCAGATTGCGGATGTGGCGACAAAAATAGCTTCGCTGGTGCCGGATGCAAATGTGGCATTCGCCCACGGACAGATGAAGGAAAAAGAACTGGAAGACATCATGTACAGTTTTATTAACGGGGAAATCGATGTCCTCGTGTCTACCACGATTATTGAAACCGGACTGGATATATCTAATGTCAACACCATGATTATTCAGGATGCGGATAATCTGGGACTGTCCCAGCTCTATCAGTTAAGAGGACGTGTAGGGCGTTCCAACCGGACAGCCTATGCATTCCTCATGTATAAGCGGGATAAGATGCTAAAAGAGGTTGCAGAAAAGCGCCTTGCCGCAATCAAGGAGTTTACGGAGCTTGGAAGCGGTTTTAAAATTGCCATGCGGGATCTGGAAATCCGCGGAGCCGGAAATCTGCTGGGAGCGGAGCAGCACGGACACATGGAGGCTGTGGGATATGATCTGTACTGCAAAATGCTAAACGAGGCGGTCAAGGAGGCAAAAGGCATCGAGAGCGAGGAGCGGTTCGATACATCTTTGGATATCGATATCGATGCGTTTATTCCAGTAAACTATATTCCAAATGAATATCAGAAGCTGGATATTTATAAGCGGATTGCGGGAATTGAAACAGAAGAAGAAAAAGATGAAATGTTAGAAGAATTGATAGACCGTTTCGGAGAACCGCCGAAATCCGTAAACAACCTGCTTTTGATTGCAGAGCTAAAGGCGAAAGCACATGCCGGATATTTTGTGGAAATTACCCAGAAAGCGGAGGAGATAAAATTTGTTCTCTATGAGAAAGCGAAGGTAGATCCGGCAAAAATACCGGAATTGGTGAAAAAGTATGAGAACAGAGTCGCTTTTGTTGCAGATAGTAAAGCTCCCTGCTTTATCTATCGATTAAACCAGAATTCCAGGCAAAAGGGCGCGGATGTGCCGACACTGATTTCGGAGTTTTTGGAGAAAGAAAAGGAGATACTTCTTGCTCCTTAAAGAAGGGCATCTGTGAAAAAAGCATGAAAAATCTTGCGGGTATGGAAAAAAAGCACTATAATAAAGCGAGTGACCAGAAATAAGGTCATTTTTTAAGGAAAAAAATCGAAGAAAGGTTAAAAGAACATGAAGATAAAAAGAATGACAGCACTGTTGCTTTCAGGTACATTGGCGGCAGCCGCTGTTTTGAGCGGGTGCGGCAGCAAGGAAGTGGATCCGGAAGCTGTGGTTGCCACACTAAACGGAAAAGAAATCAAACTCGGACTGGCAAATTTTATGGCGCAGTATCAGGCAGTTACGTATGATGCTTATTATTCTTCCTACATGGGCGGAGCCAGCATGTGGAGTCAGGATTATTCCGGTGATGGTACGACCATGGAGGATATGGTAAAAGAACAGGTCATGGATTCCATTAAGACAGATTATCTGTTGGAGGAGCATATGGCAGACTATGGCGTGGAGATTACGGATGATGAGCTTAGTGCCATGAAGGAGGCTGCTGCGAAATTTATGGAGGACAATAAGCAGCCAGCCATTGAACGTATGACGGCTACAGAGGAAATTGTGACAGAAATGTTGCGGTTAAATACCATCCAGCAGAAAATGCACGAGGCAATTATTGCGGAGGTAGATACAGAAGTCAGTGATGAAGAAGCGGCACAGCGGACGTTTTCTTATTACAATGTGACATTGCCGGAGAATACGGCGGAAACAGAAAGTTTGGATGCGACAGAAGAAGTCGGAACAGAGTCTTCTGAGGAACAAGAAGCAGAGTTGAAATCTTATGCAGAGCAGGTAGCTGCAGATGCGGCAGAAGATTTTGACGGTGTGGCAGATGCTTATGGGCTTACGGTAAGCACGTATTCTTACGGTACCGATGAGGAATCTTTTGACGCGAATGTGATAGCAGAGGCGGATGAATTAAAAGAAGGACAGGTTTCTGGTGTTATTGAGACGGAGAGTGGACAGTATTATGTCATTCGACTGGATAAGGAATTTGACGAGGAGGCAACCGAGAATAAAAAGCAGGAAATTATTTCCAATCGTCAGTCTGACCATTATACAGAGGTGTGTGAAGGCTACGAGGAAGCGGCAGAATGGGAACTGAACGAGAAGGTATGGGAGACCGTTACATTTATCGGAAATCAGTATACCATTGCTTCTGATGATACTGAGTCACTTACGGATGTGGAAAGTGCGGCAGAAACAGAGGCAGCGACTGAATCCGTACAGTAGCTTACAATACGAGAAAGCAGAACCGAAAATAACTTGAAAGTGGATTACCGCAGCGGAAGGTGCAGTAATCCATTTTTTTCTTTGAAAAACAGACAAGTTATGCTAATATAATAACAATAGCCATTTTTGGGAAAGTGAAATAAGAGGACAAAAGAGATGAAGAATATTGTTTTGATAGGAATGCCGGGAGTGGGAAAAAGCACTGCGGGCGTTGTACTTGCAAAAGTTTTGGGATATGAGTTTATAGATGCGGACCTTGTTATCCAGCAGCAGGAAGGCAAGCTTTTACATGAGATTATTTCCGAAGTTGGAACGGACGGTTTTATTGAAGTGGAAAACCGGGTTAACAGTAAACTTGATGTGGAAAAGGCTATTATTGCCACCGGAGGCAGCGTGGTTTATGGAAAGGAAGCTATGCAGCATTTGAAAGAGATTGGAACGGTGGTGTATTTGCAGGTTTCTTATGATATTTTAAAAAAGCGCCTGCATGATATCAAAGGACGTGGAGTTGTATTAAAGGAAGGCCAGGATTTGAAAGGGCTGTACGAAGAACGGATTCCATTGTATGAAAAGTATGCGGACATCACAGTCTGCGAAGACAATTTGAGTGTAGAGCAGACCATTGAAAAGATAATCGAGCAGTTAAAGCAGTTGGAAGCCTAGAATGAATAGAGAAAAATCACAAAAGATAAGAGAGAAAAAAAGATACATACAGGCAGGCATCGTTGCGGGTGTGGCAGGAATACTTGCATTGACTGCTGAGATGCAGCAAAGATGCCTGGGGCAGAATTATTTTGAGATAATTGTAGATAATAAAGTAATAGGGGCAGTAGGACAGGAACCGGATACGAAAGAGATAATTCAGGAATGTAGAAGACAGCTTACGGAAATTACTGGGGGTTATGTTTGCCTGGATGTGCAGATAGAGACAAAAAAAGCGCACAAATTATTTACGCCGCTTCTTAATAGGCAGGAGGCAGAGCAGCTTGTTTTAGAGGAATTAAAGCATAAAGTACTCTCAGGCGGTGTATCGGCGTATACGGTGAGCATCAATGATTTCAAGGCGTCTTTTGCCAGTTTGGATGAGGTGAGTGAATTTCTTTCGCTGGTGAAGCAGGAATATGACACAGAAGACCAGTTTGAGGTAGTGTATAGCCAGGACGACGATCACAGTGCGGATACCTTTTTGGCTTCCCTTCAAAGAAGTGGACAGGCTGCTGAAGTGGAGGATGCGGCAGAGCCAGAAAACACGGGAGTGGATGCTCTTTGTGCAGGTGTCACGAAAACTTCTGCCAAACGGCTTTCTTATGCACTCGGGCATCCGGGAGAAAAAAACTATGAAACTGGTCTGGTAGATTTGGGATTTGCGGAGACAGTTACCGTTTATACGGATTATGTGGACGCGGCAGAGCTTGATAGTGTTTCGGCTGCAGCGGAAGCAGTCACAAAAGAAGAAGAAACGAATAAGATATATGAGGTGCAGGCAGGTGATTGTCTGTCTACGATCGCTGAAGACCATGATACAACGGTAGCCCGTATCATGGAATTAAATGGGTTTACGGATGAAACGGCATATATCTGTATCGGGGATGAAATCATCGTTTCCGTGCCGGAACCGGATTTGTCTGTGTGGAAAACAGAAGGTATTGTGTATGAGGAAGATTATGAGGCAGATCCGCAGATTATTGGGAACGATGCATGGTACACGACAGAGCAGGTGGTTTTAAAAGAGGGGACGACGGGACACCGTGAGGTAAATGCACTTGTCACTTATCAGGATGGTGTGGAGACAGAACGAACCATTGCACACCAGACGATAATGGCAGCATCTGTGCCGGCAGTAGTGGAACAGGGAACGAAGATACCGCCGACCTATGTAAAACCGATTTATGGCGGAAGATTTACTTCTGGTTTTGGAAAACGCTGGGGCAGGATGCATAAAGGAGTGGACTGGGCATGCCCGACAGGAACGACAGTCTATGCTTCCAGTGACGGCGTTGTGGAATATGCGGATTGGAGCAATGGATATGGCTATAATGTCATTTTGGATCATCCGGATGGACGGAAAACGAGATACTGCCATTTGAGTAAGACACTTGTAACTGCAGGAACGAGTGTATCCCAGGGAGAACCAATCGGATTGAGTGGCAGTACCGGGCATTCGACGGGACCGCATGTCCATTTCGAGATTTTTATAAACGGTACACAGGTAAATCCGTTGGATTATATCAATTAAACGGAAATATCAGGTAATTCTTTTCCAAATGGCCGGAATATGGTATAATAGTTTTATTGGAGTTTGATTCAAATAAAATTTACAATTATGTTACGTTTTGTTAACAAACAGGGGAAATCTCTTGACAAAAGAGAAATTAGGCTACTATAATAATTTGTTTATTGAATGAATGATTGATGTTATGCATAGAGGTGCGAAATGGAACAGTATGTGATTAAAGGTGGAAATCCGTTAGTCGGCGAAGTAGAGATTGGTGGGGCAAAAAATGCTGCACTTGCTATTCTTGCGGCTGCGATTATGACAGATGAGACCGTTACGATAGAAAATCTCCCGAATGTCCGGGATATCAATGTGCTTTTAAATGCCATTGAAGGGATTGGAGCAAAAGTAGAGCGTATCAATAACCATAAAGTAAAAATTAATGGTGCGTTGATTAATAATTTGAGTGTAGATTACGAATTTATCAAGAAAATACGTGCATCCTATTATCTGCTTGGGGCATTGCTCGGCAAATATAAGAGAGCGGAAGTGGCACTCCCGGGCGGGTGTGACATCGGAAGCAGACCAATCGACTTGCATATCAAGGGTTTCCGGGCGCTGGGTGCGGATGTGGATATCCAGCATGGTCTGATTACGGCGAAGGCAGACGCGCTGGTTGGAACTCATATTTATCTTGATAAGGTATCCGTCGGTGCGACCATCAATATCATGATGGCAGCTTCTATGGCGGAGGGAAAGACAATCATTGAAAATGCAGCGAGGGAACCACATGTTGTTGATATTGCAAACTTCTTAAACAGCATGGGTGCGAATATCCGTGGCGCAGGTACAGATGTGATTCGTATCGTGGGCGTGGAGAAGCTTCATAAGACGGAATATTCCATTATTCCGGATCAGATTGAAGCGGGTACGTTTATGTTTGCGGCGGCTGCTACCAAAGGTGATGTTACAGTAAAGAACGTGATTCCGAAGCATTTGGAGGCTACGTCGGCAAAATTGATTGAAGTAGGCTGCGAGGTAGAGGAATTTGATGATGCGGTGCGTGTAGTGTCCAGCAAACCGTTGCGGCATACGCAGGTGACTACGTTGGCATATCCGGGATTTCCGACGGATATGCAACCTCAGATGTCGGTGGTACTTGGAATCGCACAGGGAACCAGTACCGTGACGGAGAGTATTTTTGAGAATCGTTTCAAGTACGTGGATGAGTTGACCCGTATGGGAGCCGATATCAAAGTGGAGAGTAATATTGCCATTATAAATGGTGTAAAGGGCTATACCGGAGCAAGGGTGAGCGCACCGGATCTTCGTGCTGGAGCGGCGCTTGTTATCGCGGGACTTTCCGCGGAGGGAATCACAATCGTGGATGATATCTATTTTATTGAGCGTGGTTATGAAGAATTTGAAAAGAAGCTTCGCTCGATTGGCGCACAGATTGAAAAAGTAAGCTCAGAAAAAGAAATTCAGAAATTTCGCTTGAAAGTATCATAAAAACAGGTTGAGAAAATAAAAGACCCTTCTTAAGAAGCATTCTTAAGAAGGGATTTTTATTGCCTTTTAAATGATAGCTTTGATATACAGGTCACTGCGGTTTAAGTCAATGCAGGAACCATCGTTTAACTGTACCAGTGGTTTGGAAAATACCTGCTGGTTCAACAGAACAATCTTTGCGCTTTCTCCATTGCTGAGCATGACACGATTGTTTTGGTAGGTCGTTGCGATATGCTCTAAGAAGGTCAGAATGTATTTTGGCTTATACTTCTGCAGCCCTTCTTTTTCAAATTCTGCAATAACCTGGAAAGGACAAAGCGGTGCGCGGTAGATGCGGGCTGCTGTCATGGCATCATACACATCGGCAATTGCTATAATTAAGGCGAAATTATCGATGTCGTTTTCTTTGATGCCAAGAGGATAACCGGAACCATCGCAACGTTCATGGTGCATCAGGGTTGCCTTTAGAATTCGGGTATCAAGTCCCTGTGCCTTCAAAATTTCATAGCCGTAGACTGGATGCTTGCGGATGAGAGCAAATTCTTCATCTGTAAGTTGCTCTTTTTTGTTAAGAACATCAGGCGGGATTTTTGTTTTTCCGATATCGTGTAAAAGTCCTGCCACGGTTAAAAGGTCGATATCCTCATTTGGAAGCTTCAGCCAGATACCAATCATCCGGGAAATCAGGGACACATTGATACAGTGTGCGTAAATACTGTCGTTGATGGAACGAAGATTATGCAACATATCAAAAAAGTCGATAGTAGTCTGTTCCGGATGGAGCAGGGAGGTTATTTTATTTAACATATCATTTATGTCAACGGATTCCCCTGCGATAATTTTGTCAAAAATCAGCTTTAAATCATTGGCGCTAAAGGAAAAGTCTACCTGAAACTTCTGAAATTCCGCACTCTTTTTTATTTTTTGAGAGTAGGAAGGTTCCGCCACTGCACCTTTTGTTGAATCGGTGGATTTCTGTTCATAATGAAGCAGAGAATTTTGTGAAAAAAAGTCCCCCTTTTTGGCAGGTTCTTCTTTTGTTTCCTCCATTTCAACAGTTACGGTCGGAACATTATAAAACTGGATTCTGTTAATAAGCTGTTGTGTTAAGACGACCTTGGCGTCTACCAGAACCTGTCCGGTTTTAGTGTAAACCGGCGCAGCAACGGTCATGCCGGGAAGGAGGTCTTTTGTATGATACTCTTTTAGATTCATCGTCGCTCCCCCAAATTGAAAAAACATTTCATAAAAATTTAACAACTTAACATAAATATACTATTTTGTAGCGAAATGGTCAATAAAAAATATAAAATAGAGAAGAAAAACCTTGACATCTATAAGGAGAAGGTGTAATGTATTCGACAGAGATTTGAAAATTCAATATTGTTGCATATTTCTCTTATTCAGAGTGATGGAGATACATAGGATCGATGAAGTCACGGCAACCCCTCTTAACGGAAGGTGCCAACCTGAGCGAGTATTTATGGCAGAGCAGCTATTTTGCACTGTTAATCGAACAATAAGAGGATTTGATTATCTTATTTATCGAGTCCGCGTTCGTGCGGATTTTTTTTTACACTATTTTATAAAGGAGAAAGACAATGGAAAAATTACTTTTTACTTCTGAGTCAGTTACAGAGGGACATCCGGATAAAGTGTGTGACGCCGTTTCAGACGCCATTTTGGATGCATGCATGACAGAAGATCCAATGAGCCGTGTTGCATGTGAGACGGCAAGCTGTACAGGATTTATCCTGGTCACAGGTGAGATTACCACAAAAGCTAATCTTGATATTCCGGGAATTGTCCGCAAAACAGTAAATGAGATTGGATACAATGATGCAAAGACGGGATTTGATGGAAATACCTGTGCAGTTATGGTTGCACTTGACCAGCAGTCGCCGGATATTGCGATGGGTGTCGATAAAGCACTTGAAGCAAGAGAAAATAAAATGTCCGATGCTGAAATCGAAGCAATCGGTGCCGGAGATCAGGGTATGATGTTTGGTTATGCAACAAATGAAACGGAAGACTATATGCCGTATCCGATTTCTCTGGCTCACAAGCTTTCACGTCAGCTTACCAAGGTAAGAAAAGACGGCACATTAGCTTATTTAAGACCGGATGGAAAGACACAGGTTTCTGTAGAATATGACGAAGCAGGAAAGCCGGTTCGTCTGGAAGCAGTCGTTCTTTCTACGCAGCATGATGAGGATGTGACGCAGGAGCAGATTCATAAGGATATTAAAAAATATGTATTCGATCCGGTTCTCCCGGCAGAAATGGTAGATAAGGATACCAAGTTCTTCATCAATCCGACTGGACGTTTCGTTATCGGTGGACCGCACGGAGATGCAGGCCTTACCGGAAGAAAGATCATCGTAGATACATACGGTGGAATGGCACGTCATGGTGGCGGAGCTTTCTCCGGAAAAGACTGTACAAAGGTGGATCGTTCTGCAGCATACGCAGCACGCTATGTTGCAAAGAACCTGGTTGCAGCAGGACTGGCAGACAAGTGTGAGATTCAGTTATCCTATGCGATTGGTGTTGCACAGCCGACATCCATCAATGTAGATACTTTTGGTACCGGAAAATTATCCGGCGAGAAGTTAGTGGAGATTGTGCGTGAGAATTTTGACCTTCGTCCGGCTGGCATTATCAAAATGCTGGATTTGAGAAGACCAATCTACCGTCCGACTGCAGCATACGGACACTTTGGACGTAATGATTTGAATCTTCCATGGGAAGCATTAAATAAAGTAGAGGACTTAAAGAAGTACTTATAAGAAAAAGAGTTTATGAAATGTTTATAAATATTTGTGCGTAAATTTATAGGCTTTTGGCTTTTTCGTGCTATAATTAAGAAGCGGTAAAACTACCGCTTCTTAATTTATTTATGGAAAACGAGGAACAGGTTATGAAGCTTAAGACGAGACTGCTTATATCATTTTGCATCATGATATTTGTGCCAATAGGTCTGATTGGTGCGCTGCTGATTGGTTTTAAGAACTTTCAGATAAAGAACTTAGAGCAGACCTATGGGTTGGAAGGAATGTCAAATTATAATTATCTGACGAATTCTTTACAGTTGTTAAACCGGTTTACCAGGGAGGATTTTGAAAAGCTGCAAAAGATAGCAGAAGAAGAACCGGAAAAGCTTGAAGAAATTTCCTATCTGGAAGAATTGAATCGAAAGCTTCAGGAAAAATATTCTTATATCATTGTGCGCAAAGATGCAGAAGTCATTTTCGAGGGAATTGATGATGCAAAGGAGCTGCCAAGACAGCTTCCGGGATATGGAGAGTCGGATGCGGATGAGAACAGCGGTATATATATAGACGGAGAAGTACAGGCACTGTTGAAGCAGGTGGATTTTAAGTATACGGATGGGTCACAGGGAAGTTTGTTTCTTGTCATGACGGTGCAGCAGTTACTGCCGGAAATTAAGCAGCTTGTAGTAGATTTAATTGTATCCGTATTGTTGATTTTATGTTTTACAGCAGCAATGATGTCCATTTGGATTTACAGGGGCATTATCAATCCAATTAAAAAACTCGAGGTGGCGACGCAGAACATCAAAGAGGGTAATCTGGATTTTACGATAGATGCAGACAGTAATGATGAAGTGGGTGAACTGTGCCGGAATTTTGAGGAGATGCGTCAGCGGCTAAAGGATAATGCGGAAGAAAAGCTAGCCAATGAAAAAGAAAATAAAGTGCTGATTAGTAATATTTCTCATGACCTGAAAACACCGATTACCGCCATCAAAGGTTATGTGGAGGGAATCATGGACGGTGTGGCGGATACGCCGGAAAAGCGAGATCGTTACATTCGTACCATTTATAACAAAGCAAATGAGATGACGACGTTGATCAATGAATTGACGGTTTATTCTCAAATTGACACGAACCGTATTCCTTATAATTTTCAAAAGATTAATGTGGCAGATTATTTTAATGACTGTGTGGAAGAACTTGGCTTAGAATTGGAAGCCCGAAATATTGGATTGTCTTATTATAATTATGCAGAGGATGGTGTGGTCATTATTGCAGACCCGGAGCAATTATCCCGTGTGATTCATAATATCGTTGGAAATTCTGTGAAATATCTGGATAAGGCAAAGGGATTTATCAATATTCGTATTAAGGATGTCGGGGATTTCATTCAGGTAGAAATTGAAGATAATGGAAAAGGAATTGCGGCAAAGGATCTGCCGTATATCTTTGACAGGTTTTACCGCACGGATGCATCCAGGAACTCTGCGACGGGCGGAAGCGGTATAGGATTATCTATCGTGCGCAAGATTATCGAGGATCATGGAGGGAAAATCTGGGCGACCAGTAAAGAGGAAACAGGAACGATTATGTACTTTGTAATAAGAAAATATCAGGAGGTGCCGAATGAATAGGATTTTAATCGTAGAGGATGAGGTGGCAATTGCAGAATTGGAACGGGATTATCTGGAGCTGAGTGGCTTTCAGGTGGAGATTGAAAATGATGGGGACACCGGGCTTGCACGGGCGCTTGGTGAAGAATTTGATATGTATATTCTGGATTTGATGCTTCCGGGAACGGATGGATTTGAAATCTGCCGCAGGATCCGCGAGGTGAAAAATACACCGATTCTGATGGTATCTGCGAAAAAAGATGATATTGATAAGATTAGAGGACTGGGCCTGGGGGCAGACGACTATATTACAAAGCCGTTTTCCCCCAGTGAGCTGGTAGCGAGAGTGAAAGCGCATCTTTCCCGTTATGAGCGCTTGATTGGCAGCAGTGCCAATGCCCAGAACAATGATGTAATAGAAATCCGAGGCATTCGCATCGATAAGACAGCGAGAAGGGTGTGGATCAACGATGAAGAAAAGCAGTTTACTACAAAAGAGTTTGATTTGCTGACCTTTTTGGCGGAGCATCCGAACCATGTTTTTACCAAGGAAGAATTGTTCCGGGAAATCTGGGATATGGAATCAATTGGGGATATTGCAACAGTTACAGTCCATATCAAAAAAATCCGTGAGAAGATTGAACTTGATACGGCAAAACCACAGTATATTGAAACAATCTGGGGCGTTGGGTACCGCTTTAAGGTCTAAGCAAAGCATTACATCTGTATTTGGGTGAATATAACGACAAAAAATGCGAGGTTGTCTGCCTCGCATTTTTGATGTCTAGAAGCGGAAATCTCTTTGTCCTTCATGGATGTTTTCGATATATTCCGTGGCTTTTTTTCGAACGGTTTCGTTTGGAATGTTTTTTAATTCTTTGGCAATCAGTTTTTCGCCGATTGCTCTTGTTTCCGGGGAAGCATAGTCCTCTAAATATTCTTTTAATGTCATAAGTGCATTTGGATGACAGCAGTTTACAATCTGCTTACTCTTTAGCAGACTCATAAAACGGTCGCCGGTTCTTCCGGCGCGATAACAGGCAGTGCAAAAGCTTGGGACATAGCCTAAATCCATAAGCCAGTGTACAACCTCATCCAGACTGCGGCGATCGGAAACATCGAACTGTGCCGAGTTTTCATCTTCCGGTTCCGGTTCTGCATATCCGCCTACGCTGGTGCGGGAGCCGCCAGAAATCTGAGAAATACCAAGATGTAATACTCGTTTTCTGCTTTCAGCGGATTCTCTGGTAGATACAATCATGCCGGTGTATGGAACGGCAATACGGATACAGGCAACAATCTTTGCGAAGGTATCATCGGAAATCCCATTGTCGAATACATCGGGATCAATATCGTCGGCACGTCTTACGCGGGGAACGCTGATGGTGTGTGGCCCAACTCCGGTGTAGGCTTCCAGATGTTCTGCATGCATGATAATTCCGGTAAAATCGTAACGGTAATTATTAAGACCAAATAAAACGCCAAGACCGATGTCGTCGATGCCGCCTTCCCTTGCGCGGTCCATAGCCTCTGTGTGGTAAGCATAGTCGGATTTTGGACCTGTCGGATGCAGTTTTTCATAGGATTCTTTGTTGTAGGTCTCCTGAAAAAGGATATATGTTCCGATGCCTGCTTCCTTCAACCGGGTATAATTTTCTACAGTGGTGGCAGCAATATTGACATTGACACGGCGGATGGCGCCGTTTTTGTGCTTGATGCTGTAGATGGTCTTGATGCTTTCCAATATATATTCTAACGGGTTGTTGACCGGGTCTTCCCCGGCTTCGATGGCAAGACGTTTGTGTCCCATATCCTGTAAAGCAATGACTTCTTTTTTGATTTCTTCCTGAGTCATTTTCTTTCGCGTGATATGTTTATTCTTTGCGTGGTAAGGACAGTATTCGCAGCCGTTGATGCAGTAGTTGGACAGATAGAGCGGGGCAAACATAACGATACGGTTGCCGTAAAACTCTTTTTTGATTTTTTCTGCCAGTGCATAGATTTTTTCGTTTAAATCCTCTAATTCACAGTCCAGAAGTACGATAGCCTCTTTATGAGAAATGCCTTTCATTTTTGCCGCTTTTTCAAGAATCTGTTCAATCAGATTCCGGTTATTCTTATTCTTTTCGGCATAATCCAGACATTCCTGGATTTCTTCGTCACTGATAAATTCTTCTGCTTTTGGTGACATTACATTGTACATGGTTTTCCTCCTTATCCTTCAGAAAATTCTTTCGGTCAGTTTTGTGTACGGGTAATTATGAAATTGTGTTGCCGTTTGTGTAAGGAAAAGCCCCGACACTTACGAGCTTTCTTATTATAACGCGGTGGACTTAAGACGTCCAGAACTTTTTGGAGGTTAAAAGAAAACCCTGTTTTAAATCCAGCCGCCGTCTAAAGTGATAACCTGTCCGGTTAAATAGGAATGCCCTGTTGCAAGACAGAAGGTAAGTTCAGCTACTTCCTCCGGTGTACCGTAGCGTCCTGCCGGGATATCGTCTTCCAGTTCTTTGCGTTCCTCCGGAGAAAAGCAGGCATTCATTTCGGTATCAATCACGCCGCAGGCGATGGCATTGACCTGGATGCAGCTTGGAGCAAGTTCTTTGGCGAGAGCTTTGGTAAAGGCGTTGATTCCGCCTTTACAGGCAGAGTAGGCCACTTCACAGGAGGCACCGACCAGTCCCCAGACCGAGGAAATATTGATGATTTTTCCGGATTTTTTATGAACCATATACGGAACGGCACACTTGCAGGTGGAAAAGACCGAAGTCAGGTTTGTTGCAACGATGCGGTTCCAGTCTGTAATGTCCATATCGGTTAAAAGACCAATGTGAGAGATACCAGCATTATTGATTAAAATGTCTACACCGCCGAAGGCTTTTTCAGCCTCCTGGAACATTGTTTTCACAAAATCAAAATTGCCGATATCCCCGATACAGCAAAGACATTGGACAGCACAGGTATTTTTTAATTCACCAGCCAGGGCATATAAGGTGTCTGCAGAATGGGAGCAGTTTAAAACAAGATTACAGCCTTCTGTAGCAAAACGGCGGGCGATGGCAGCGCCGATTCCCCGGGATGCACCAGTGATGAGTACAGTATTTGTATGCATGAGTTACCTCCTTTAACATTTAAATTATTATAACATATTGTGCGGTAAAAGCAGAAGGATATATTGTTGCGCAAAGACGGAGTAAATGATACAATAAGACAGAAAATGTAACAAAAAAAGGACAGAAGGGAGAAAAATGTGTGATGGAGTTACGAAAAGAAGAAAAAAGAGAAAAAGGTGTCAATAAATTTGTGTTAATTATAGTGACGGTAATAGACTTGTTTCTGTTTGTGGGGTATATTGCTGACTATTATCAGGGAAATATTTCATTTGGCTTTATGCTTGCGGTTGTGTTGGCTGTTCTGGTTACCATGGCATTAAATTATGTGGCATATTTCCGGAGGGAATGGAGTGGAATTTTCAAATATATATCGATTACGGGTTATGTCGTGGTATATGCACTGGCACTACTTGGCGCACAAAATGATTTGGTGTTTATGATGGTGTTTCCGCTGACGATTAGCTATATTTTATATTATGATTTGCAGATGATTTTAAAAATGGCAGTGGTATTTTGCGTGATAAATATGGTTGATGTGGTTTATGTTATTGCTGGACTGGGACATATGCATTCAGGGGCGGAATTAAATAGCACTTCTATTTTGCTCCAGTCTGCATCAGTTATTGTTTATATGATTGTACTCTGTGGAACAACAGCTATTTCGAATCGAAATAATTTTACAAAGCTTCAAAGTATTAGTGAGGAAAAAGAAAAAAGCGCTGGATTACTTTCGGATGTTTTAAAAATTGTGGAGATAGTGAGGCAAAATTCATTGGAATCTCAACAGTATATCAGAGAATTAGGAAATGATATTGAAACTACAGCATCTGCATTGGAAGATATCTCTGTGGGAAATAGCAACAATGCAACTAGCATTAGTCGGCAGACAACGATGACGGAAAATATCCAGAATATGATTCAGGAGACAAAACAAATGTCAGATGAAATGTTAAAACTTGCGGAGCAGTCTAAAGAGGCGGTAAAAGGGGGAAGAAAAGCGGTTGATAATTTGCAGCAGCAGTCTCAGAAGACACAGGCTGCAAATGAACAAGTAGTTGCTTCTGTAACAAAGCTAATCGAAAATGCCAAGGAAGTAGAAGAAATTACGACACAGATTTTTTCTATTTCCAGCCAGACAAATTTACTCGCACTAAATGCATCTATTGAGAGTGCAAGAGCAGGTGAGGCGGGAAAAGGTTTTGCGGTAGTAGCGGATGAAATCAGACAGCTTGCGGATGAGACCAGAAAACTGACGGAAGGAATTCAACATATTGTTGAGGAGCTGCAGGAAAATGCGGATAGCGCGAAAAATACGGTGGATAACGTTATGGCAGCTGCAGATGAAGAATACGCATTGATTGGAAGTGCGAACGAGCAGTTTGATGGGATAGGAGATAGAATGAATGGGCTGAATCAGAATGTCCAGGAGATTTATGGAAAGATAGAAGAAATTTTGGAATCGAATCATGTGATTGTAGACAGCATAAATCAGATTTCTGCTGTAAGTCAGGAAGTTTCAGCAAGTACACAGCAGGCAGTAGAACTTGGAGAAGATACGAACGGAAAAGCAAAGCAGCTAAGAAAGCTGATGGAAGAAATGCTTCATACGGTGGAGAGCATTGATAAATACAGATAGAGGGATGACAGAGAAGTGTAATTGGAATTGTACAAAAATGGATTCTAAAAATTGTGAAAAAATTCTAAAGTTGTATGGAAAAAAGAAGAAGATTATTGCTAAATGAGTGAAATATGTTATAATAATAACATGATATAAATAGGTATCAAATATAGCAAAAAGGGGTTGGACATCATGCGTATTACAATTACTGGAAGAAATATTGATTTAACCGATGGACTGAAAGGAGCCGTTGAAGAAAAGTTATCAAAGTTAGAGAAGTATTTTACACCCGACACCGATGTATTCGTAACATTGAGCGTAGAGAAAGAAAGACAAAAGATAGAAGTTACAATTCCGATGAAAGGCAATATTATCCGTTCTGAGCAGGTCAGCAACGATATGTATGTATCGATTGACCTGGTGGAGGAAGTCATCGAGAGACAGCTTAAAAAATATAAGACGAAAATCATCTCAAAGCAGCAGACAAACAGTAATTTGCGTCAGGAATTTATCGAGAAGGATTCCGGTACGGAAGAGGATATTAAGATTATCCGTTCTAAGAAATTTGGTATGAAGCCGATGTATCCGGAAGATGCCTGTGTACAGATGGAATTGTTAGGACATAATTTCTTCGTATTCCGCAATGCTGAGACGGAGGAAGTCAATGTAGTATACAAGAGAAAAGGGAATACTTACGGTTTGATTGAACCGGAATGTTAAGAAAATAAAGAATAGCTAAAATGAAGCAGACGATACAAGAAATACCCGAAAGGAAGAACGGTAAATCTTGTATCGTCTGTTTTTTTCCTGTATAATGAACAACGGCAAAGCCTGTCAGAACAGTGTTTTGGGCGATGTCGGACAGTTTTCTCCGGGGGTATCACAGATAAGGAGGAAAACGAAAATGGCAACCTATGAAATAGGGGAAAGGATCAAAAAAGCCAGAGAGGACTGCGGTATGACGCAGGAGGAACTGGCATATGGGATATGTTCGGCAGGAACATTATCCAAAATCGAGAATGGAGTTCAGGTGCCAAATAAAAAGACATTTGAATCTTTAATGCAGCGGCTTGGGGAACCGGAATATCTTTATTCCATTCATTTAAGCCGGAATGAGGTACAGGAAATGAAGTTGTACCGACAGATTGAGCGCTGCCTGCAAAGGGAAGATATGATTCGCGCAGAGCAGTTGTTAAAGCAGTATCAGGATTCCTTTGCGGGAACAAAAAGATTGGAGCAGCAGAGTTATCAGGCGATACTTGCATTCTGCCATGCGAAACAGGGAGCAGCTCCTGCACAGGTGATTGAAGAGCTGGAAGCGGCGCTGTGCCTGACTATGAAAGGCTATCGGAGCGGACTGCCGGGAAAAAGCAAACGGCTTACGTTTGAAGAAGTATCTATTTTGAATAATATTGCGGTGCAGTATTATCGGATGGGAGAACGGGAAAAGTCTTTTTCCTATTTAAAATGGTTAAAAGGGTATTTTGAGAAAAATGAACTGGATGAGGAGGAACAGGCTGAAATCTATCCGCTTATTCTTTGTAATTATGCAGATATGCTCCATATGCAGGGAAAGCTAAAAGAGGCAAGAAAAGCTGCAAGGCGCGGGATATGGCTGTGTAAAGAATATGCACAGACAGAACCGTTGGCATACTTATTGGGAAGTATGGCACGCATACTTTTATCCATGGGAAAACGGGGAGAAGCAGAGGAGTATTTCAAACAGGCCGAGTGCCTTATGTGTATTATGGGATCTTATGGGGCATTAAAAGATTTGAGGGAAAATAACAGGGAGAGCCTGTCGTTGATGTTATAAAATACTTAGGGGAGTATAGAAAATAAGGATATCCCCGGAGGTCACTGCAGAAAAATACAAAAAGCTGCAGTGTTTTTTATTTCACGGAAAAGACTTTATTCTTGTCATAAAAGAAAAAAAGGTATAGTATAGATAGCATAATTGGAAAAGGAGATTTCAGAAATGAAGATAGTTGTTTTAGCAGGCGGCTTAAGTACGGAGAGGGATGTTTCCTTTGTGACCGGAAACATGGTAAGTAAGGCATTGCGGGCAAAGGGGCATCAGGTCATTTTGCTGGATGTGTTTATGGGATATAGCAATAAGAAAGAAAATCTGGATGGAATTTTTGACCGGGCAGAGGAAGTGAGCGTGAAAGTAAACGGCATTCCTGAGACAGCACCGGATATTCAAAAGGTAAAATCAATGCGTGAGGATAAATCGGATGCATTTTTCGGACCGAATGTCATTGAATTATGTCAGATGGCAGATATTGTATTTATGGCATTACATGGAGAAAATGGGGAAAATGGGAAGGTGCAGGCAGCATTAGATCTTTTTGGTGTAAAGTATACAGGAACGGGATATCTAAGTAGTGCCATTGCCATGAATAAATCAATCACAAAGCAGTTTTTTGTGGCGAACGACATACCTACCCCTTGTGGAATTACTTTAAGGAAGGCTGACCGGGCGCTTGATTTCGAAAAGACCGGACTGACACTTCCGTGCGTAGTAAAACCTTGTAGTGGAGGTTCCAGCATCGGAGTCTCTATCGCAGATACGAAGGAATCCTATGAAAAGGCGTTAGAGGAGGCATTCCGCTATGAGGAGGAAGTTGTTATCGAAGACTATATTCGTGGAAGGGAATTTTCTGTGGGTGTAGTGGATGGAAAAGCTTTGCCGGTCATTGAAATTGCTCCGATAGAAGGATTTTATGATTTTGTTAATAAATATAAAGCAGGGAGTACAATAGAGACCTGTCCTGCCGAGTTGTCGGAAGATATCACAAAGAAAATGCAGTATTATGCTGTTAAGGCAGCAGAGGTGCTTGGACTGGATACATATTCCAGAATGGATTTTCTTCTGGATGAGAATGACGATATATTCTGCCTGGAAGCGAATACACTGCCGGGAATGACACCGACCAGTCTTGTGCCACAGGAAGCGGCAGCCATGGGCATCAACTTTGAAGATCTGTGTGAACAGCTTATTTCTGTTTCAATGAAGAAATACCAGTAGAGGATAATTTGATTTATGGAAAACATGACGTTAGCAAATATAGAAAAAGCCTGTCACGGCACATATATTGGAGAGGAAGCTGTAAAAGGAGAGAAGGTTTCCGGTGTTGTCATTGACAGCAGACAGGTGCAGAAGGACTACTTGTTTGTGGCAATCCAGGGAGAGAAAGTGGATGGTCATAAATTTATTCCGGATGTCTTTGCAAAGGGTGCAAAGGCAGTTTTGTCAGAAAAAAGGCTGGAAAATCCGGCAGGACCTTATATTTTGGTAGAAAGCTGCACACAGGCATTAAAAAGCCTGGCAGAGTTTTATCGAAAATCATTGGATATCAAGGTTGTTGGAATTACCGGAAGCGTTGGAAAGACCAGTACGAAGGAAATGATTGCCTCTGTGCTTGGAGAAAAGTATGCGGTGTTAAAGACGGAGGGCAATTTTAATAACGAAATTGGTCTGCCGCTTACAATTTTCAAAATCAGAAAAGAACATGAGGCGGCAGTTCTTGAGATGGGAATTTCTGAATTTGGAGAGATGCATCGCCTGGCAGCTATGGCGAATCCGGATGTCTGTGTGATTACCAATATCGGTCTGTGTCATCTGGAAAACTTAAAGACCAGGGATGGTATCCTGAAGGCAAAAACAGAATCGTTCGACCATTTGAAGGAAGGCGGAACCGTTGTTTTGAACGGCGATGATGACAAGCTGTCCACTATAAAACAGGTCTATGATAAAGAGCCTGTTTTTTATGGAATGGGGGAAGCTATGGAATTCAAAGAGAACGGGAAGAAAGCGGTTTATGCCAAAGAAGTGAAAAATCTTGGACTGTTTGGTATGCAGGCATGTATACATACACCGGAGGGAGAAATAGAGGTACAAATTCCGATTCCAGGTGAACATAATGTTTACAATGCACTGGCTGCAACATCTGTCGGGCTGACACTTGGACTTACGTTAGACGAAATTAAGGCTGGGATCGAAAAAGCAAAGACGATTGACGGCAGGACGAATATAGTAAAAGCTGGTGGAATAACGGTGATTGACGATTGCTACAATGCAAATCCGGTATCCATGAAAGCTTCCATTGATGTCCTCGCCACAGCATCCGGTAGAAAGATTGCGGTACTCGGCGATATGGGCGAGTTGGGAGAAAAAGAAAGAAAGCTCCACTACGAAGTAGGAGAGCATCTGGCAAAAAAAGCAGTAGATGTATTGTTTTGTGCAGGGGAACTTTCCGAAGAAACTGCGAAAGCAGTACGGGAGAAAAATGTTTCCTGTGACGTACACTATTTCAAAACCAAGGAAGCGCTGTTAGAAGAACTTTTACCATTCATAAAAACGGGAGACACCGTTTTGGTCAAAGCCTCCCATTTTATGGAATATCCGCAAATAGTTGCAAAGATTAAAGCAAAGTCTGATTGTCTATAAGCATTTCTTCTACATTTTTCTGGACGAAGGAAGCTAGATGCTTCTGTTCGTCTTTGGAAAGATCTTTGGTATGGATCGGTTTTCCATATTGTAAAACCACATGTGTCGGCTTTACCTTTGGAAAATGGTTTTCCAAAATATCGGCGGAACCTGTGATTGCCATAGGAACGATGGAACAACCGGTTTTTTCGGCAATTTTGAAGCTGCCCGCCTTAAACGGGAGCAACAGGTTTTCGCTGGTATTGCGGGTGCCTTCCGGGAAAATACACATGGAGACACCTTGTTTTACATAGTCGATACCGGTCAAAATAGTTTTTAGTCCCTGTTTAATGTCCTTACGATCCAGAAACAGACAATAGAGACGTTTCATCCAGATGTTTAATAACGGGACCTTTCCTAATGTGTCTTTCGAGATGTAACCGGTAAGTCTTGGACATCTGGAATAGGTAATGATAATATCAAAATAACTTTTGTGATTGCAGACATAAAGAACCGCTTCATCTTTCGGGACATTTTCTTCCCCTTTTACAGTCAGCTTGACGCCGCAGATGAAAAGGATAACACGGAATGCCCATTGAACCATGCGCAGAGAACTGATATCTGCAGCATGTCGGTTGAATTTCCGGATGATCCATTCCACGAACAGAACCGGGATACCAAGAATGAGGTAGCAGACCGCAAAAAGTACGGCAAGTATTGTTCGAATCATAAGATACCTTCCTTTTTTCAAAAATTCTCCTATCATTATACATAGGAAGAACAGGAAATACAATCCATTTTACAAGAAAAACAGAATAATATCCTTTTGTGCTGCATAGAATATAATAAGGAATCTATGGGAATGAATGGGCTTTGTGGAACTGGAAAAAGAGATGCATGACCGGAATGTTTACAGTGTGCCTGTGTTTGACTTTGACGGGCTGCGGTATCAAAGAGGAAAAGACAGAAAAAGTAAAGGATCTGGAATATACTATCGTGGAGGAGCAGGACATTCCAAAGGAACTGCAAGAAACGATAGAAGAAAAAAAGGCAGCGGAGTTTAAGCTTACTTATGAGACGGATGATATGCTTTATGTGGTTCATGGATATGGAGAGCAGGAGACAGGAGGCTATAGCATCGCAGTAAAGGATTTTTATCTGACCGAAAATGCGGTATATCTAGATACGGAACTGATTGGTCCGGCGAAAAACGAACATCAGTCAAAAAGTCCAAGTTTCCCATATATTGTGTTAAAGACGGAGAGTAAAAACAAGAACGTGATATTTAATTGAAAAATATTTTGATGTTCAAAACATTTTTCTTGACAGTAATTTAGCACAGTGATATACTAAAGTATGGGTAAACTAGGGAGGGATGTAAACTATGCAGCAAGCAGATATTAACAAAGTACGGTCATCCATACATCAGCAATGTGGCAGCAAGGTTATGATTCAGTTAGACAGGGGAAGAAATAAAGTTGATGTGCAGGAAGGCGTGATCCAGAAGGCATATCCAAGTGTTTTTACAATTTTAGTGAACGATGAAAATGAGGGAAATCCACCACAGCTTTTATCGTTTAGCTATACTGACGTGATTACAAGAGATATTAGAATGAAATTATGCTAAAAGGAGCATAAAGCTCCTCCGTTCCGAATAGAATGTGATAGAAATTCGGAAACGGGGGAGCTTTTTTTGGTATTAAAGAAAAAATACATACACAGAAATCAGGAAAAAGGGCAGGCGGTAAGTCAGATTACGTTGGATGATGATTTCAATATTCCGGATAATAAGCCGGATATGGTCAAAGTGATTCAGGACAAAGGAGAAATCAAACTGGATGAAATCAAAGTGAGTGACGGGCATATCTGGATAAAGGGCATGTTGGAATTTAGTGTGCTTTATAAAAGTGATCAGTCGCAGATGCGGATTGCCTGTCTTGCGGGGAGCATACCATTTCAAGAAAATCTGAGTATGGATAATGTGACGGAAGCAGACACGGTAAAGATGAAAACGGAAATAGAGGACCTTAGCATCGGCATTATCAATTCCAGAAAACTCAGCATCCGTGCGTTGGTACTTTTAAAGGCGACGGCAGAGGAAATTAAGGATGAAGCGGTGGCATATGAGGTGGAGGAAGCTGAGGAAGTTGAAAAAAATATCAGCCAGAGAGAAGTGCTGTCTCTTGTCATGGCGAAACGGGATAATTGCCGTTTCAAAAATGAGATCACGCTTCCTTCTAATAAGCCTAATGTTGCAGAACTTTTATGGAAAAGCGTACAGCTTCGTGGTATGGAGACGCGGCTAAAGGAAGGAAAAATCGAGATTACCGGAGAAGCGCTTGTTTTTGTTGTATATAATGGCACAGAGGAAGAAGAAAAACTGCAGTGGATGGAGACTTCAGTTCCGTTACATGGAGAGGTGGAATGTGCACTTCAGGAGGAAGAGCTGGTATATCAGATTGCGTTGGAGCCTGGACTTACTGAGCTTTTGGTGAAACCGGATTATGACGGGGAGGAACGGATGCTCACGTTGGATCTGGTACTGGATTTGGATATTCATATCTGGAGAGAAGAAACGGTGGACATTTTGGAAGACCTTTATTCTTTGAAAAAGAATATTTTGCCGGAATATGAGGAATGTACGCTGGAAAAACTGTTGGTGAAAAACTATACCAAGTGTAAGGTAGAGGATCGGGTGGAAATCCCGAAAGATGAGGGAAGTGTCCTCCAGATTTGTTCCTGCACAGGGAAAACTGCGGTGGAAAGTACTCGTATTACAGAAAACGGTGTGGAGGCGGAAGGAACGCTTTTTGTCCGTATTTTATTTGTTACGGCAGAGGATTCTTCGCCGATTGGTGCAGCAGAAGCAATTATTCCTTTTAAACAGCTGATTGAAGTAGAACATATAGAAAAAGATACCCGTCTGGAGTTGGATTGTTGTCTGGAACAGCTTTCTGCAATTCTTTTGGACAGCAGTCATGTGGAATTGAAAGCAGTAGTAGACCTGAATCTGATTGCTTTTGCGCAGCAGAAGCTAAAGAAGATAGGAGAGGTGCAGGAGGAGGAGTTAAATCTTACAAAGCTGCAGCAGTGCCCAGGAATTACAGGCTATATTGTAAAGGAAGGGGATTCCATGTGGGATATTGCAAAAGAGAATCATACAACGATACAGAATATTATTGAAACCAATCAGTTAAGTGGAGTACAGATGAAACCGGGAGAGAAAATATTGATTGTCAAAGCCGTATAATTTGAGAAAGTCCTTGCTGATAAAAAGAAAGTTTGATATGATAGGGAAGAAGTTATGAAAAATAGATTTAGGAGGAGTTTGTAACATGTCAAACGATTTTGAAAACCAGAATAATGGTGTGGAGAATAACCAGAATCCGTATCAGCAGGATTACAGTAATCCGGGTCAGCAGGGTGCGCAGCAGGATTATAATAATCCATATCAGATGAATGGTCAGCAGGATTATAATAATCCGTACCAGACAAATGGTCAGCAGAATTATGGAAATCAATACCAGCAGACTTATAATAACGGGCAGTATGGCGGATATAATGGAAACCCATATACGTCTTATAACAATTACAATAATTATAACAATGGAAATGTTCCGCTTGATAAGAAGGGGCAGCCAATGAAGAACCGTTTCGGAATGAAACTTGCGTTCAGTATTTTGGAGATTATCTGTTGCAATCTTATTTCTCTTATTTGCGGTATCATAAGCTGTGTATTTACCTGTAAAGCAAATACTGCATACAAAGAAGGAAGATGGGAAGACTTTAAGTCCAGCGCAAAGACATCTATGATTACATTATGGATTGGCTTGGGCGGATTTATCTTAGAGGTGATTGTTTGTATCATTTCAGTCGTAGTTTTCGGTTTTTCCATAGCAACCTTATCCGGTGCAGCTTTGGATGATGATTATGGCTACTATGATGAGGATGATTACAATTATTATGATGACGAAGATGACGAGGAAGATTCGGATGATGAAGATTCAGAGGAGGAGGATTCTGAAGAAGAAGATTCCGAAGCAGACAGTGAAGCCACAGTTACAACACCGTCTGATGTTACAGCAGGAAATGGTTATACAGATACCAGTGTTGTGTTAAACGGTACAACACTGACCCTGCCTCTGACTTATGCAGAATTTTCTGCAGCAACCGGTCTTTCTATGGATGAAGAAGATCTTTTTGAGACAGTAAGCGGGGATGATTATGATAACTATGATATTAGTACCGTATATGATGCGAGCGGGGAAGAAGTATGCAGTATCTGGCTTTATAATCTGACGGACAGTGACCTTGCAATGCAGGATTGCTATGTGGCAGGTATTATTGCATACAACGACGGATATTCAAAGACACCGGATATTGTGATTCAAAATGGAATTACCTTTGCATCCACACAGGATGATGTCAGATTGGCATTGGGTACGCCGAGCAACACGTATTCCAGTACCTCAGATGATGGAACTACTTATGAAAGCTGGAGCTGGGATTCTGCAAATCCAGAGGCGGATTATTTCGATGAGATTGAAATTGAATTTGAAAATGGAGTAATTTATAAAATTGAAGTGGATAATGCCACTATGTAAGCAGAACCGGTTGAAAAGCTGATGTAAGGGAAGAAAGGGAAAAAAAGATATTTTTTATAGAAAGAAGCAGATATATGAGCAGAAGTACGAAAGACATGAAATCCGGAAAAATAGTACATATGCATGGGAGAGTGGTTGCAGCATGTATGGCAGGAATATTGGCGAGTCTTTGTATTATGCCGGTATCTGCTTCTACTCTTTCCAAGGCAAAGGATGCAAAAACGGAAGCGGAAAATAATTTGAACACCCAGAATACGAAGATAAGCAATATTGAAGCACAACAGGCAGAGCTGCAAAGCGAGATGAACTCGCTGGATGCGGAGCTGTCAGAGGTATTGGTCAATATTGAGATTCTGTCGGATGAGATTACCCAGAAGCAGGCAGAATTGGAAGACGTAAATAACCAGCTTGTTGTGGCAACACAGAATGCTGAGACAGAATATGAAAATATGAAGCTACGGATTCAATATATGTATGAGAATGGTGACAGTACCATGATGCAGAGTTTGTTGGAGTCCAAAGACCTGTCGGATTTTATCAATCGGGCAGAGTATGTTAATTCTGTTTATACATATGACAGGGATTTACTGGCGCAATATCAGGAGACGAGACAGCAGGTTGTAGATCTTCAGATTCAGGTGCAGGGTGAGGAAGCGGAACTGGAGGAGATTCAGGCCAGTTATCAGGAACAGGAAACTCAGCTTCAGTCGGTGATTGCCCAGAAACAGTCACAGATGTCAGATTTTGACACGCAGCTTGCGAACGCAAAGAATCTGGCAGCGCAGTATGCTGCAACGATTGAACAGCAGAACCAGATAATCCGGGAAGAACAGCAAAGACAGGCCGCTGCTGCAGCAGCGGCGGAAGCAAGTAGGAAGAAAAAGCAGGACACAAGTAACAGTACCACTGTTGCGTCTGCCGGAACGGAGGGAAGTACCGGAAATCAGACGCAGTCTGCTGCAAGTAATGGGACATCTTCGGGAAGTTCTTCTGAGACGGCAACCGGCGGAGGGACAACATCTACCGGAAGTTCTTCTGAGACGACAACTAGTGGAGGGACAACATCTACCGGAAAGAACCCCGGTTATACGACAGGGGTGAGTGGCGGCGATGTGGCTTCCTATGCACTTCAGTTTGTAGGGAATCCTTATGTCAGTGGTGGGACAAGCCTGACAGACGGGGCGGATTGCTCCGGTTATGTTATGAGTGTCTATGAACATTTTGGCGTTAGTTTGCCTCACAGTTCGGCGGCCATCGCGGGCTGTGGACAGGAGGTCAGTTATGATAACATTCAGCCGGGGGATATTGTGTGCTATACCGGGCATGTAGCTATTTATATCGGTGGAGGGCAGATTGTAAATGCCAGCAGTTCCAAGCCGTACCCGGTTGGAGGAATTAAAACGAACAGTGCCACCTATCGGACGATTACGACCATACGGCGGGTTTTATAGTGAATAAACAGATTACAGATACTGCAGGATGACATTCCAGTTGTCCTGCAGTTTTTCTATGGAAAAAGCAGCATTAGCGGGACTGGTAGATGGAAGCTTCTGAATCGGGAAACCGGTTTTTGAAAAAGTATATTTCTGATACAGTTCATATGCCTTTCCGCCATTGGCGAAAACAGCGGAAATAGGTGCGCTTTTTAAGATTCGTTCCAGATTTGCGGGGGTTACATTTTTTATACTGCTGTCGGAAGAACCAATGATGTCACAGCTTTCAATGACATCCCAGACGGCAATGTGGTGATGTAATAAGAAATTCTTTTTTTCCGGGATACTAAGCGGGCAGGAATCCTTTAACAAAAGAGCAAGCAGTTTCCAAAAACGATTTTGAGGATGACCGTAATAAAATTGCTGTTCTCTAGATTTAACAGAGGGGAAGGTTCCGAGAATTAAAATTTTGGAGTATTCATCGAAAACCGGGGAAAAAGTATGGGTTACGTGTATATAGTTTTCCATGGTATGTTCCTTTCGTGGCAGAGGCCATAAGAGATATTTTCTCTCATTTTAATCTTTTTGCCTGCCCTTGTCAAAAACGGAAACTTGCGTATAATAGTAGTAGACTATTTTTTCAGGAGGAATCGATAATTATGCAGATGGAAACATTACAAAAAGATATGATTGCTGCAATGAAGGCAAAGGATAAAGTAAGAAAAGAGGCAATTTCATCTCTGGTGTCAGCCGTAAAGAAAAATGCCATTGATGAGGGATGCCGTGATGATATTAAAGAAGATCTGGTAGACCGTACTATCTTAAAGGAGTTGAATACGGTAAAAGAACAGCTTGATACCTGCCCGGCGGAGCGTGCTGATTTAAAGGAGCAGTATCAGGCGAGATATGATATTATCAATGAATATGCGCCGCAACTCATGTCAGCGGAAGAAGTGGAAAAGGTACTGACAGAGGAATTTGCAGAGGTGCTAGCAACCGGAAATAAAGGGCAGATTATGAAAACAGTTATGCCAAAGCTGCGGGGAAAAGCAGATGGTAAAGTGATCAATCAGGTCGTTGCGAAGCTCTGTGAGCAATAAAAAGGTGATACGAATGAAGAAAGCAAAAAAAATACTGGTATTTTCTCTGATAGCAGCAGTTATTATTGTCATGACAATCTTGTATTATGACAGTAGAAAAATGCTGGTATTCCCGGAAAATCTGGATAAAACAGCGGTGACGGTAGACGGTAAAGAACTTTCTCTCGCGGATATTGCGTTTTACATCGCCTATGAGGAGACAACGATTGAGGCACAGGCAGAAATTTATTCTCCGGAAAACACCAATGCATACTGGAATCTGCATGTAGATGGACAGTTTGTTCAGGTGGCAGGAAAGCAGGCTGCGATGGATATGGCAGTACACGATCAGATTTTCTATGAACTTGCCATAGAGGAAGGGCTGGAGCTTTCCAGTGAAGAAGAAGCAGCGCTTGCGAGTAAAGAGGGAGATTTCTGGGCGGATTTAACTGAGGAACAAAAAGAGCGTCTGGGTGTGGAAGAAGAAAAAATCTATGAGACAATGAAGCATCTTGCCTTGGCAGAAAAGTATCAGACGATGCTGACAGAACGGAATGGTTTTGATGAAGAAGGGCATTCCTATGACAGTTACAGTATTTCGGGAAGCAATTACGAAAAGATATTAAATGACCATACATATGAAATTAATGAAAAAGTGTGGGATAAGGTAGATTTTGGAAATGTCGTTGTAGAGCATTAAAGGAAAGCAAGACAATGAAAAATAAAACAGAAAGAGTGAGATTATGTCGTTAAAAATTGGAAGAAATGATCCCTGCTGGTGTGGCAGCGGAAAGAAGTATAAAGTATGCCATGAGCAGTTTGATGAGAAAATCGAAAAATTCCGCAGAGAAGGTCACATCGTACCCTCCCATGACATCATAAAAAAACCGGAAGAAATTGCAGGAATCAAAGAGAGTGCGAAAATCAATATTGCGGTACTGGACTATGTTGGCGAACATATTAAGGCGGGCATGAGTACAGAGGAAATTGATAAGATGGTATATGAGCGGACAACAGCAATGGGTGGAATTCCAGCACCGCTGCATTATCAGGGATTCCCGAAAAGTGTGTGTACTTCCATCAATGATCAGGTCTGCCACGGTATTCCGTCAGAGGATGATATTTTGCAGGATGGCGATATCGTAAATGTGGATGTTTCGACCATTTTAAACGGATACTTTTCGGATTCTTCCAGGATGTTTTGCATTGGAAATGTCAGTGAAGAAAAGAAAAAACTGGTTCAGGTTACGAAGGAATGCGTGGAGATTGGATTAAAAGAAGTAAAACCGTGGGGCTTTTTGGGTGATATGGGGCAGGCGGTACATGATCACGCATTTGCCAATGGTTATACCGTAGTGCGTGAAATCGGCGGACACGGCATCGGACTGGAATTCCATGAGGATCCGTGGGTAAGCTATAATTCTAAAAAAGGTCAGGAAATGCTTATGGTGCCGGGGATGATATTCACTATTGAACCGATGGTCAATATGGGAAGACCGGACATTTATATTGATTCTAAAAATGACTGGACAGTCTATACGGAAGATGGAAAACCGTCTGCACAATGGGAGATTCAGGTTCTTGTCACAGAGGATGGAGCAGAAGTTATTTCGTATTAAACCTGTGGCGGAAACAGCTTGACAGAATGCCGGAAACTATGTTATCTTACGAATATCATAAATGTAAAAAGCAGAAAGGAGAGGTTAGAATGAACGGACTCGGTTTTACCCCAGTTTGCAGTAGCAGTTCACGTCAAAAAACGGCAAAATATGACGTTTACGGGACTACTGCGCCCAAAAACAGGGAAATCGGGACATTCTGATCTCTTTATCTGGCAATGAGAGGATGAAAAACTCTGGTTGCAGATGCGCGGTAGCTCCGAGAAGAACATGCAGTTTTCATAAAGATTTTATGGAAATGTCATGTTCTTTTTTCTTGATAAACATACTACAAATGTAAGAATAAAAGAGGAATGAGGAGCAACTATGAATAGAATAAACAAAAGATTAGAAAAGAATATTGCGGCAGACTATGTGTTCTGCTTTTTACGAAACTTTGATATTGCAAGTGCGATTTGGGTACTGTATATGGTTTACCGCGGACTGCCGTTATGGCAGGTAGGTATTGTAGAAGGAATTTTCCATGTTACCAGTTTTTTACTTGAAGTACCTTCTGGGGCGTTGGCGGATTTGTTTGGAAGGAAAAGAGTAATCATCTTTGGCAGGATCTTATATGCTGTATCAGCTGTGATACAATTGTTTTCCACAAATGTATATGCATTTTCCATTGCTTTTATCATTAGCGCGGCCAGTTATAATATGAATTCTGGTTCGGAGGAAGCGCTTTTATACGATTCCATGAAATTGCTTGGCAAGGAGAAAGAGTACATAGGTGTTAACAGCAGGCTGAATATGATACTGGAGGTTTCCTCTGCATTGGCAACATTTATCGGAGGCATTCTTGCGGAGTATTCATATAAAGTATGTTATGTTACAGTTGTTGTGATTGCCCTGCTGTCATTTGTTCCGGCATACTTTTTTACTGAACCGGTGGTAGAGAAAAACGAGTCGGAAGAAAGAAAGGAAAAGATTTCTTTTCGGGCACATTTTAAGATTTGTGTAAAGATTTTAAAAGAGAATCGGGAAGTAACAAAAATTCTGGTTTATTATCCGGTTGTTACCACCTTTTGCACTGTGGTATATTTTTATGGACAGGAATTTTTTAGTGAATATGGATTGAATAAGATACAAATCAGTATAGTTATGCTGATTACAGGCGTTTTTTCCTGCCTGGGTGCATGGAGCAGTGAAAAGATGTTAAAGGTATTCGGAGGAAAGACAAAATATCTGGCATCTGTCGGGATGGGAGTTGCAATCCTTGTGATGAGCGGGGAACAGCTTGTCATTTCTGTTTTGGGATTTGCAGCAGTGAATTTTGCGTGCTCCATGTTGTATCCGATTCAATCGGCGGAATTGAATGCAAAAATACCATCTGGGCAGCGGGCGACATTGATATCAGTGGATAGTATGATTTTCTCAGTCGCCATGATGCTATTTTTCCCAATGTGCGGTTTTGTGGCGGACAGGATGGGATTGCATTTGGCATTTGGAGGTCTGGGTTTTATACAGATTGTATTAATGCTTTTGCTGTTTACAGGAAAACGAAAAAAGGAAATGGGGAATCATGAAAGTTAGTCTGTTAAAAATTGAGGAGGGGACGGAAGAAGCAGTGATCCGTTGCCGGAAACTGACGCCGGATATCAGAAAGGCAGTCCTATTGCTGGAACAGAATGCAAAGCAGATTACCGGAAAATACCGGGGAGAAAAAATATTTTTAAATCAACATGAAATTCTATATTTTGAGAGCGTTAATGAAAAGGTGTTTGCTTATACAAAAGAGCGGGAAATGCAGACAGAATACACCTTGAACGAACTCGAAAAGCTTCTTGGGGAGGATGGATTTTTCCGTTGCAGCAAGTCTTTTATTGTAAATATAGATAAGATTGTCTCTTTGCAAAGCGAGGTTGGAAATCGTATCGATGCAAAACTGGAGAACGGAGAACATTTAATCATTTCACGCAGGTATGCGAAGGAACTGCGTAGAATTTTAAAGGAGGGAAGGGTATGAAAAACTGGAAAAAATGGATTCGGGCAGAAATGGATACGGAATTTTTTGCCTGTGTGCACTGGGTTTCGCTATTGTGGTGCTACAGCATGATACGCTGGTTCTTTGGCGTGGATGGTGTTTCCTTTCTGGTAATCACGGAAATGGGGATTGTGTGCTATTTGATGACAATCGGACAGAGGGTGGTTTTTTGTGACGAGAGAATTTATAAAAAAATAAATCCTATTGTCAGGAATATCCTTTGGGTGTTCATTCCATCTGTGCTTATGATAGTGGCGCAGTTTTTGCTCGGCTGGTTTTCGGGAATGCCAGATGTCACCTGGATTTCCTTTGATATCATCATGATATTGTTTTTGGCAGTTGTAGAGGTTTGTATTCATAAATTCTATGAGGACGATACGGCGGTATTAAATGACCTTTTAGTGAAGTATCAGGGAGGCGCAAGACAGGACGGACCGTCCGGGGAGAAATAATTGTAGATTAAGAAAACAGGGTAAAGTGCAGCTTGTCGGAGGATAAGTGCATCTTACCCTGCTTTTTATTGTAGGAAAAGAAGTGATTTGTTATATTGAAACTGTAGAAGAAACGTGGGATAAAAACTGTAAAAGGAGGAGCTTATGAGAACAGTGATTCAGACAGAGAACCTGACAAAGACCTATGGAAAAGCGAGAGGCATTACAGGAGTAAATCTTTCTGTTGGTTCCGGAGAGATTTATGGATTTATGGGACCAAACGGAGCAGGAAAAAGCACAACGATACGAAGCCTGTTGGGACTAATACAGCCAACTGCGGGAAATGCATATATATTCGGGAAAGAATGTGCAAAAGAAAAAACACGGATTTTAGAGAAAGTCGGTTATATGCCGTCTGAAACGGTATTCTATAAAGGGATGAAAGTAAAAGAAGTCATAGCGCTGTCAGCAAAGCTGCGGAGAAAAGACTGCCGCATACAGGCAGCGGAGCTTTGTGAACGGCTGAGGCTGGATGTGGAAAAAAAGGTAGAACAGCTATCACTTGGAAACAGAAAAAAGGTAGCTATCGTATGTGCTATGCAGCATGAACCGGGGCTTTATATTTTTGATGAGCCGACCAGTGGACTGGACCCGCTTATCCAGAAGGAATTTTTTGACTTGATTCTGGAGAGGAACAAACAGGGAGCGACTTTCTTTTTATCCTCTCATGTGCTTTCTGAAGTGAAAAAATATTGCACCAGAGCAGCAATTATCAGGGAGGGAAAAGTAATCGCGGAGGACAGCGTGGAGAATCTGATTCAGAGCAATGCAAGAAAGGTAACAGTAAGCGGAATAAAGGTGCTGCCGCAGGAACTGCAGGAGAGTGCAAAAGAAGTAAAAAAATACGGAGATCAGATACATTTTCTGTATCAGGGAGAAACAGGGAGACTGCTTCGAATTTTACAGACACAGCCGCTTACAGATATATTGATTGAAGAACCGGAAATGGAAGAAATATTTTTGCATTATTATCAGTAACTGTTTTGAAAAAGGAGGAAAAAAATGACCATTTATTGTCATGAAATAAAACAAAATCAGAAAAATTTATGGATATGGACCGGAGCAGTGTGCGCAATGACAATTATCTGTATGATGCTTTATCCCCAGATGCGTGAGCAGGCGGATTCTGTCAGTCAGATGTTTTCGCAGATGGGCGGATTTTCCAGTGCCTTTGGAATGGATCAGTTGAATATTGGAGATGCACTTGGTTTTTTTGCGATTGAGTGTGGAAATGTGCTTGCTATTGGTGGTGTAATGTTTGCAGCGCTTCTTGGAATCGGGATGCTTGCAAAAGAAGAAAATTTGCATACAGCAGAATTTTTGCTGACGCATCCAATCAGCCGCATACGAGTTATTGCAGAAAAACTGGCTGCAATCTATACTCTGCTCTTTGTTTTTTATCTGGCGAATTTTGTGACGACTGGAATATCTTTTGCAGCTGTGGGGGAAACGATTCCCTGGAAGGAGCTGTTTTTGGTGCATTTGGCAAATCTGATTCTGGGGCTTGAGGTTTCATCCATTTGTTTTGCTATTTCCGCATTTTTAAAGAGTGCTTCTGCAGGAGCGGGGATTGGAATCGGGATGCTTTTCTATTTCTTGAATTTGTACGGAAATATTGCAGACGAAGCAGAGTGGGTAAAGTACATTACACCTTTTTCCTACGCGGATGCAACAGGGATTGTGTCTGAAGGAGCTTTGGACGAAAAAATGATTCTGGTTGGCATGGTATATCTGATTGTCGGGATTTTCCTTGCATTTTTCCGTTATGCGAGAAAAGATATTTCATAATAAAAAAGAATAGAAAGAGTGGAATGAAAGGCTTTTTCGACTTATATATATAAAAATAAGAAAATCTTTCTGGAGTAATATGAAAGAAAACACTAAAACAAAAAAGTGGAAAAAGGGAGGCTGTATTCTTCTGGCGGCTGCTATGGTATTCTTGGCTGGCAGAGGGGCAGCTTCCTTTTTTGAACAGTGGACAGCAACTGGAAATTTTTCGCCGACTGTGGATAACTGGGGACTTGGATTCGGTGCAGAGGGGGAAAAACCCAGTGGAAACGTGAGCCCGGAGGAATTGAAGCAGTATGATACTTATTATGTAGGTGAGGGAGATGATAAGGTCATATATCTTACCTTTGACTGTGGTTATGAAAATGGCAATACGCAAAAAATTCTGGATGCATTAAAAAAACATAAGGTGAAAGCGACCTTTTTTGTGGTGGGTCATTTCTTAGAAAGTAGTCCGGACTTGGTAAAACAGATGGTGGCAGATGGTCATACGGTCGGAAATCATACTTATCATCATCCGGATATGTCTTCTATTTCGGATATGGCTTCCTTTGAAAAGGAAATCGGAGATGTGGAGGCAAAGTTTAAGGAAATCACTGGGGAAGAAATGACGAAATTTTATCGTCCGCCGCAGGGAAAATACAGTACGGAAAATTTAAAGATGGCACAAAAGCTAGGCTATCATACTTTTTTCTGGAGCCTTGCCTATGTAGACTGGTATGAGGATGACCAGCCGACACCGGAGGAAGCTTATGAAAAGCTACTTGGAAGAATTCATCCGGGAGCAATCGTGTTGTTACATAATACCTCAAAAACTAACGGTGATATTCTGGATGAACTTCTGACAAAATGGGAAGATATGGGGTATCATTTTGGAACACTTTCCGATTTGTGCAAGGAAGCAGAAAACGGTGCGGGAGAGTCTGTGCAGGAAAGCACAGAGGATGTACAAAGTACAGAAAATGGGGAAATGTAAAAGAAAAGACAGGATTTCCTGTGAACGGAAATCCTGTCTTGTAAAGTGAATACTGCTATGACTTGCAGACTGTTATTCTTCGGAAAAAGCCTCAAGATAGGGCAATGCATCTCCCACTTGAATTCCCATAATCGGTAAAGGTACAAGCATGGCGCTTTTGATTTCTTCCTTTGTTGCACCAAGCTTCTTTGCCTGTGTAATGTGAAAGGGAAGTCCGCCATACATTTTTGTTGCTACAAGTACGGAGATATAGGCGAGTTCATGTACCTTTTTTTCCAATGCGCTTTCTTTTGAGAGATTCATGACTGACTCCATAAAGTGTGGCCCGATGGTGCCGGTCTCCTTCATCAGCATTTCAAATCCGTCGCTTACGTTTTTCATAATATCGCATCCTTTCTTATTTTTTTCTACATTTATATAGACGTAAAAAAATAATACAGGATACGGCTATTGTTAATTTTTTTCAATTATTTTTAGAACATTTTGATACCATTCCTCTGGTGGCTTTTGTTCGGGCATATTTCCATACAAATATTTCAGTTTTTTGCGTACTTCTTCCCGGTAGACATAATTTTTTTCTTTGTAATCCAGTTTGTTTACCAGCTTTTTTGCCTGTTTTTGCATTCCGGCACGTTTAGAGGAAAAAGCAATCCATGCCTGACAGGAGCAGGGATTTTTTTCATAAAGAATTGCGCAGTGGTCTGCAAAAAAAGAATCAATATTCATTCTTGCACGGTACAAAAGCCCCTTTGCGGCACCTTTGGAAATTTCCAATACGTCAGCCACATATTCTATGTTCAGACCAAACATATCCACAAGAGAAAATGTGATTCGCTGGTTTAAAGAGAGTCTTCTAACCATGGCAAGAAAACATCCGTTTTGCAGATTTTTTATTTCTTCTGCTACAATTACTTCATCTTCGGGCAAGACGGAAACTTCCGTTAAAAGAGTTCCGTCCTGTTCCAAACTTCCCATGTCTTCCAGAAAATCAACCGGTTTTTCTTTTCGCTTTTTATCCAGAAACAAATGAAAACAAATGGTTCGAAGCCATGTTGCGACGGCATCTTCTTCTTTGAGCATGTCCAGGCTTTTCCATGCCTTTACAAATGTTTCCTGTGTAATATCCTGTGCATCCTGGGGATGGCAGGTTAATTTCAGTGCATAATTATATATGTAAGTATGATAATTTTTGAATATGGTTGTGATATCCATTTGTGACCTTTCGACTATAAAGAGAGTTAATTGATTTCAGCCAATAGAATAACATAGCAGTTAAAGGTGCGTCAAGAATCGCACTTTTCTTGACAAAACGGTTACGACTGGTTACGATGATAGAAGTTAAAAATATGTACATAAAGACAAGGTCAGTCAGGAAAACTAGGATTGTCGGATGATGCGGACAGGAGGAAATGCGGATGAATATCATGGATATTATTGGCCCCGTTATGGTAGGACCGTCCAGCTCCCATACAGCGGGGGCAGTGAAGATAGGACAGATTTCAAGGAAGCTTTTGGCAGAGCAGGTACGCCAGGCGGAAATCTATTTTCATGGTTCTTTTCTGGCGACCGGAAGAGGACACGGTACGGACCGGGCGCTGATTGCCGGACTGCTTGGTATGGCGGTGGATAATGAAAATATTCCGAACAGTTTTGAAGCGGCGAAAAAGGAAGGATTAGAATTTACCTTTCGTGGTATTGATCTGGGAGACGCCCATCCGAATACCGTAAAGATGTATTTAACCGGGGAGAGCGGAAGAAAACTGGAAATTGTGGCGGCATCCATTGGTGGTGGTCAGATACGGATATGTGAGATAGACGGACTTAACGCTAATTTCTGTGGGGATTATCCAACACTTATCGTTCACAATTTAGACCAGCCCGGTCATGTTACCGAGGTGACTTCTATGTTGGCGCATAAGTCGGTCAATATTGCTACCATGCAGCTTTACAGAGATTCAAGGGGCGGTAATGCAGTTATGGTTATTGAGTGTGACCAGGAGGTGCCGCGCGAGTCTATCCGGTGGCTGGAACATCTGGAAGGAATTGAAAAAGTAACCTATTTAAGCCTGGAGGAAGCATAATGTATAAATCACTGGAAGAAATCGTAAGTGCAGCAGAAAAAAGCAGTTTTTATGAGGCGGTTTTACAGGATGACTGTAAGGAGCGCGGAATCGAAAAAGAAGAATCGAAAAAGCAGATGCGTGCCATGTATGAAGCAATGAAGAATGCAGATGACAATTATGACGGCACGTTAGTTTCCGCAAGCGGTCTTGCAGGGACGGATGGAGAAAAGTTAGCAAAGGCGAGGATGGAAAAGAAGCTGCTTTGCGGGGATTTTATAGGACTTGTGATGGAAAAGGCGGTAAAAATGGGAGAATCTAACGCCTGTATGAAACGGATTGTGGCAGCTCCTACAGCCGGTTCCTGCGGGGTATTGCCTGCCGTGTTACTTTCATTGGAGGAGGCAAAGGGCTATTCTATAGAGCAGATGACAGAGGCGCTTTATGTGGCAGCGGGTATCGGAGGTGTAATCGCAAGCCGGGCTTTTATTGCCGGAGCAGCCGGAGGGTGCCAGGCGGAAATCGGTTCTGCTTCTGCTATGGCAGCAGGAGCAGTGACCTGGCTGGCAGGTGGAACAGAAGAACAGATTTGTCATGCGGCAGCGCTGGCGTTAAAGAGTCTTTTGGGACTTGCCTGTGATCCGGTGGCAGGCCTGGTGGAAGTGCCCTGTATCAAACGAAATGTAATTGGAGCAGTAAATGCGCTTACCGCCTCTGACATGGTAATGGCAGGGATAAAAAGTTATATTCCGCCGGATGAAGTCATAGATGCGATGAGAAACATCGGGCGCAATATGCCATCCTGTCTGAAAGAGACCGGAGAGGGTGGGCTTGCAGTGACACCAACCGGAATGCAGGTGAAAGAAAAACTGCCAAACTTTATGGAGGAGAGAAAGTAGAAATGGGAAAAGAAGCAAAGACCAATGCCATGCGGATTTTGGAACGAAACAGCATTTCCTACGAGGTATTGAATTATGAATGTGATGAATTTATTGACGGCATGCATACCGCGGAGCTGACAGGAGCCCCGGTGGAGCAGAGTTTTAAGACGCTTGTGATGCAGGGTAAAAGCGGTCAGTATTATGTCTATGTTGTGCCGATTGCAGAGGAGGTAGATTTGAAAGCAGCGGCAAAGACTGTCGGAGAAAAATCCGTGGAAATGATTCATGTCAAAGACATCACAAAGATAACAGGCTATGTCCGGGGAGGGTGCAGTCCGCTTGGAATGAAAAAAGCTTTTCCGACAGTGGTGCATGAATCAGCAAAAGAGTATGATAAAATCTATATCAGCGGCGGCAGGATAGGGACAACCATTGTGCTGGCACCGGAGGATTTGATGAAAGTGATAAACGCATCTTATGCCAATATAATTCAATAGATTTTATAGCGGGAAAGTGTTATACTTCTGATTGGAGGTGTGCAACGGTGCGCAGACCAGAAAAGAGGAAGGGGTATCAGAATGAAAGAAATCTTAAGAAAAATTAAGGCAGATGTTATTCTGTCAGCAGTTTTGTGTATTGTACTTGGTATCATTCTGTTTCTGTATACGGAGCAGGCTACCAGTCTTTTTTGTAAGTTGCTGGCGGTGGTATTGATTATTATGGGAGCTGCTCATCTTATTACATATTTTACAGACCGGGTGGGGAATAATCTAAGACTAATCGGCGGAATTATCGTTTTGCTGCTTGGGCTATGGATATTCATTAATCCGCGAATTATCATTAATCTGATTCCGGCGGTCATTGGAGCTATTTTGTTTTTGCACGGCGTTGAGGATTTGCGGCTTGCTATGGAGGCAAAAAACGGCAGCAGTTCAGGCTGGATTTCGTGTCTGGTGCTTGCTATCGTAAATCTTGTTATTGGTGTTCTTTTAATCGTGAAGGCATTTGAGGCGGCGCAGATTGCCTTTAAATTGATTGGCATTGCGCTTGTTTATGACGGAATATCAGATCTCTGGATCGTTTCTAGAGCTGCAAAGGCGGCAAAAGATGCAGAGCAGGAAATAAATGCAATCGATACCGAAGGAAAAGAAGTGTAATAAAAAGGAAAGTGATTTTATATGCGCAGAATGGAATTTAAAATGGAACGTACCGGGTTGTTGGAGGTTGGTGATGTACTTCCGGTGACGGAGGGAAAACTACCCAATTCTTATTATTATAATCTGGGAAATTCCTATGCAATGTCTGCAAATTATAAATTTTCGGAGCGCTTAAAGTCCAGAGAGGGCAAGGTCGTAAATATTGAGGAGACACCGAAGGGCTTTTTTGTGACAGTGGAATTTGACGAATAAACATTACCAGAAAAACAAAAGGAGAACCAGAATGGATCATACAAATTCAGAACCGAACAATACAAATGGAGCGAAGATGCCGGATAATACTAAGTTGGAGGAAGTTTTAAAAAACTATGCGAAGGAACAGAATCAGGATAATCTATCGGCTGTTTTAAACAGCTTACGGTATGCGCATCTGTTCGTGCCGGCAGTTTTTCCGGAAGGAACGGATTTGACTTTCTTAAAAGAAGCAAAACAGGGAGAGAGAGTTAATATTCCGCAGGGAATCACACCGCTTCCTAGTATTTTAAAAAATCAAAAAGGGGAGCAGTATCTGCCTCTGTATACCAAAAAAGAGGAAATTCCAAAAGATCAGAAGTTCCATACGATTTTGGAGGTGACTTTCCGCGGAAGTTACATGATGGTATTACGAGAAGGTTCTAAGCTGGAAGGGTTGGCATTAAATCCATTTCATGAGAATATTCTTGTAAAGAAAACACTTCTGGAAAAGTTAAAGGTTCAGGACGATAAGCTTATGGAAGGAAAGAAGGTCGTGAAGCTTTCTGCGGAGCAGTATCATGCACTGGTACGTCGTAATCTGGAACTTAAGACCATACCTCATATGCTGTTTGAAGATGGTGATAAATTTACAAAGGAGCTTTGCGAAGGCAGGGAAGCTTATGTCAGTGAGCTTTACCGGAATGCGTTTCCAAAAGAGCCGGGGGCACCTTATACGGCAGAAGATTTTGAATTTATGGCATTAAATGTCAGAGAGGATTTGCTTTTAATTCGTGTGGATTTGCCGGAAAAAGGGCTGGTTCCGGGGCTATGTCACAGGGTCTACCTTGCATGGAATGAACAGGCGAAAAAGGCATATTATTTTACGATTGAAAAAACGCCGAAAAAAGAGGAACATGCTATGGGACGGGTGGATGAAACCGGAAAACGCATCGACTGCGGCATGGCACCTGTGGAAGGTGCGGAAATTCAGAGCGTATTAGATCTCATTGATGAGGAGAAAATCGAGGCAAATTAAATGGAGAGAATAAAAACAGACCAGATAGGTTATCAATTAGAAGAAACAAAAAAGGCAGTGTTCCCATGTGTGGGACACTGCGCTTTTGTTGTTATGAACATTTCTACCAATGATATTGTGTATCAGGGGACGACGGGAGATTTGATATTTCACGGCCCTTCCGGGCAGAAAGTAAGCGTCGGAGATTTTTCCACAGTTACGGCACCCGGGGCTTATTGTATTTTTAGTGATGAACTGGAGCCTTCTTATCCGTTTCAAATTGGAGATGGGGCTTACTTTCCGGTTCTGATAGATTTGTTTCGGATGTTTTATTTACAGCGATGCGGAATGCGTCTGAAAAAGGAGTATGCGAGGGAGTATGCACACGCCTGCTGTCATGCTGCGGAAGCGGTGGTATATGGAACAAATGAGAAAAAGGAAGTGAATGGTGGTTGGCATGATGCGGGAGATTATGGCAGATATGTAGTGGCAGGAGCAGTTGCGGTCGCGGATTTGCTGCTTGCGTGGCAGGAGAACCAGCCTCTTTTTGACCGTCCTTATCAGATTCCGAACAATTCGGGATTACCGGATTTTTTGGAGGAAATAAAATATGAACTGGACTGGATGTTAAAGATGCAGGATGAGAAAACCGGGGGCGTTTATCATAAAGTGACCTGCGAGAGATTTCCTGGATTTGTTATGCCGGAAAAGGAGACAGAGCAGCTTGTCATTTCGCCGATTTCCTCGACAGCTACGGCAGATTTTGCCGGGGTTTTTGCGTTGGCATATGAGGTATATCGGGAGTTTGATAAAGAATATGCAAATAAGTGTCTGTCGGCAGCAAAATCTGCCTATGAAGCACTTTTATTGCTGCCCAGTGAAGATGGATTTCATAATCCGGAAGGTATTGTTACCGGTGAATATGGAGATTCCTGTGACGTGGATGAACGGTATTGGGCAAGTGCTGAACTGTACCGGGCAACCGGAGAAAAACGCTATCACGATGAGTTTAAAAAGCTTGCTGAAAAAAAGATATGGCATGGTTTTGGATGGGAAGATGTCGGAAGCTTTGGGAATCATGCGTATCTTGCCTGTGAATATCCGGTGGATGATGCGCTTTGGCATACTATAAAAAAGAGTGTAACAGGTCTGGGAGAGCAGATTTTAGAAAATTGTAAATCAGATGCCTATGGGATTTCATTAGAACAGGACGAATACATTTGGGGAAGCAATATGCTGGCGGCAAATCGCGGTCTGCAGCTTTGTGAAGCATATCATTATAAAAAGAACAAAGAGTTTATGCAGGCGGCCAAAGACCAGGTGCATTATTTGTTTGGGAAAAACCCGTTGGATATCTGCTACGTGACAGGAGCAGGCAGTGCGTCACCAGAGCATCCTCACCACAGACCGTCAGCAGCAAAGAAAAAGGCAATGCCGGGGATGTTAGTGGGAGGTCCGGACAGTGGACTTCATGATGACAAGGCGGCAGAGATGTTAAAAGATGTGCCACCTGCAAAATGCTATATAGATGAACTTGAGAGCTATTCCACAAACGAGATTACAATTTACTGGAATGCGCCACTGATTTATCTGATTGCGTGTATCCAGAAGGAAAAATGAGATGCAAAAGATTTTAATTTACCGATGGAATTCTTACAATGATCTGGATATTGAACAAACTTTTCGGATACTGGGATATGAAGTAGACAGTGTGGAACGGAAGAAAAAGACTTATGACAGAGATGTGGAGTTCGAGAGTGAATTGACAGAAAAAATAAAAAAAGAGAAATATGCATTCTTTTTTACAATGAATTATTTTCCGGCAATCTCCAATCTTTGCGAGAGGCTGAGTCTTCGTTATGTCTGTTGGACTTGTGATAATCCATTGATAGGGATGTATGACAAATCTGTGTTTAATGATTGTAATGTGATTTTTACCTTTGATAAAAGTAACTATCTGGAATTTCACGCACGGGGCGTAAAGAATATTTATTATATGCCGCTTGCAGTAAATACAGGGAGGATAGATGCACTGATTGCGGAGCGACAGCCAGGGTATCAGGATGAGATTTCTTTTGTGGGAAGTCTCTATACTGATCGGAATACTTATGATAACATAAAAGATACATTTCCTGAAGAATTGCGGGGGTATCTGGATGGTGTGATACAGGCCAGACTTATTGTGCCGGATAATCAGATTGTAGAAGAAATGCTGACACCGGATATTCTTGAAAAAATCGGGGAAAATTACCGTCTGGAAAAATCAGAGGATTCCTTTTCTGATTTGGGACTTATTTTTTCTACAACAGTGCTCGGATTTAAAATTGCATCGGTGGAACGGAAACAGGCGCTGATTGCTTTATCAAAAAAATACCCGGTGTCGGTTTATAATCGGGAAAAAACAAATGGGCTACTTCGTGTCTGCAACAAGGGTCCGGTGGATTATTGGCAGCAAATGCCTTTTGTGTTTGCAGGCAGTAAGATAAACCTGAATTTTACAATTCCGAACATTAAGACCGGACTCCCGCTTCGGATTTTTGATGTGCTTGGAGCAGGAGGTTTTCTGCTTACCAATTTTCAGCCGGAAATACCGAGCTTTTTTGAAGACGGCAAAGATCTGGTTTGTTTTTCTGGTGAGCAGGATTTGATGGAGAAAGCAGGTTATTACTTGAGCCATGATAAGGAACGGGAACAGATAGCCCAAAACGGGCAGGCGAAGGTAAAGCAGTTTCACACTTATTTGCTACGAGTAAAGGAAATGCTTGACATAATTGAAAAAATATAAGAAAAACAGTATAATACAGGTGTCATGAATAATATTGATACAAATGAGAGGAAGAAGGGGGAAATCTCATGAAGGCGCAGGAATTTATCGAAACCTATCAGACACAGTTTTCGCAGTATTGCCCCTGCATCGTTACAGCAGAAGGGGAAGTGATAGAATGTGCGAGCGGACATACGGAGGCTTTACAGAAGTTATTTGAAAAGCTATATCCGGGAGAGACAGTGCCGAAGGAAGTTATGCCGATGCAGTATCTGATTGTGCAGACGGGGGCAGCAGTTGTGGATTTTGAAAATCAGGTCTACAGTGGAAAATTGACGGATGGACAGAAAGAGGCATTGCGGATTCTGGCGGATGCAGGCATGATAGAAATCCATTTGGCTGATATTCACGGAAAATATTGAGCAGAAAAATAGAAAAAGAAACGGAGTATAGAGAACATATGATAAATCCAGCAAAATTATTTCAAATAAAAAGTGCGTGGGATACTTTTTCAGCAAATCATCCCAAGTTTGCAAAGTTTTTAGGAGCAGCAGGAAAAAGCGGTATCGGGGAAGGAACGATTATTGAAATAAGTATTACGAACGCAACGGGCGAGACAATAAGCTCCAATTTAAAGTTGACGGAGTCTGATATGCAGTTGTTTCAGACTATAAAAGAAATAGCAGGACAGTCATAAATTATCTGTAGAGAAAAAAGAGTGCCGTAAGGCACTCTTTTTTGTTGGCATGCAATCAGATGCAGTTTATTCCTGAGGAACCTGCTCACCTGTGGGTTGCTGTTCATCTGCAGGCGCTACCTGTTGCTCAGGTGGGGTTTCAGCCGGAGGAGTCTCTGCGGCTGGAGCGGCGGTATCCTGGGCAGGAACTTCACCTGCACCGCCTGCGGTTGGCGCTTCAGGATTGGAAGTGCCGCCCATATTCAGGCTGTTTGCCATATCCTCATTTAAGAGGTAAGGTTCATCCTGTGTTCCTGCACTTCCTCCGATAATATAGACATTGGAGGAACGGAATTCTTCCGGACAAGTGTCAGCGGCAATGCCACCGGTAGTAATGTCGGTGGTTACCCGTATATGGTGGTCGCAGTAATCCTTTGGAACAGTTCCAGAGGCAAAGTACTCAGATTCCACCATGCTTCCGCGAGGGTCGCCGTCACAGACACCTGCAATGGAAAGTTTTCCGGACTTCTTGCAGACCGTAGCGGTAGTGATGCCTTCGGGTTTTTCAAAATCCTTATATTCGAGATTTTCATGAATCCTGCCCATAACAGACTTCCAAAGGGTTTTCGGATAAGTTGTATAAGAAAGTTCCGCATTGTCGTCATAGCCGCCCCACACAACACAGGTGTAATAAGGAGTGTAGCCTGCAAACAGGGCGTCACGGTTGCTGGAAGTAGTTCCGGACTTACCGGCCTGTGCCATGCCGTCAAAGTGGGCAGGACGTCCGGTTCCGGTGGTCAGTACATCCTCCATGGCATTGGTTAAAAGCCAGGCAGTTGTCTCCTTTAACACAGTGTGTGTCTGTGGTGTGTTGTCGATTAATACATTTCCATCATGGTCTAAAATTTTTGTATAGAACCGTGGTTTGGTGTAGGTTCCGCCGTTGGCAATCGTAGCGTAAGCGGCGGTCAGCTCCAGATTTGTAACACCATTTGTGATACCGCCGAGGGCCAGCGCCTGGGTACGGTCGGAATCACACAGGGTAGTGAAGCCGAAATTCTCTAAATATTCATAACCGATATCTACACCGAGTTCGGTCAGGGTCTTTACCGCCACGATATTGATGGAGTAGGTAATACCTTCCCGGATGGTGGTAAAGCCACGGTAGGATTTATCGTAGTTGTTAACCGGAGTATGCGCGGCATTGGAATAAGTATAAGGTGCATCATCCTGTACGGTAGCAAGTGTCATGCCGCCGGTGTCTAAAGCAGGAGCATAGGTAGATAAAATCTTAAAGGTAGAACCTGGCTGCCGCTTGGTATCCGTAGCACGGTTTAAGGTCTTATTTGCGGTTTTGTCACCTCTGCCACCGACGATTGCTTTTACCTCTCCGGTCGCCTGGTCTATGATGGTCATAGATGCCTGAGGCTGAAGGGTGTAGGTGATGGATTCGCCATTCGGCACGATGGTATCACCTTCCTCCATAATATCCTCTTTGTACTGTTCAATAGCGGCATCTACTTCTTCCTTGGAGTCAAAGTCAATCGTATATTTGCTGTTGGAGCTCTGATAATAGCTTAACATGGTCTGCTCGCTGTAATTCTGATAGGTGCCGTCTGCCTTTTGGATGGTCAGGCGGTAGGAACAGGAATATTTGGTATCTGTACCGTAATTATCCACATCATTTACTTCCTCGTCGCAAATCTGCTGAATGGCAGGATCCTGTGTGGAGTAAATGGTAAGACCGCCTTCATAAAGAGCCTTGTAAGCCTGAGTTTCTGTGTAACCCTTTACTTCCATCAAATCTTCAATGACCTGTTCAGTCAGGGCATCGACGAAATAGGAATTGATATCTTCCGAAGAATTTTCGGCATCAACAATCTGGATACGGTCGTATACGTTGTCAGCTAATGCAGTGTCATAGGCATCCTGGTCAATGTAGCTTTGTTCCAGCATGTTATCCAAAACTTTTTGCCGGCGTTCTGCGTTGGCCTCCGGGTTGCTGACAGGGTTGTAACGAGACGGATTTTGGGTAATGCCTGCGATAACGGCACATTCCGATAAAGTGAGTTCTGATACATCTTTATTGAAATAACGCTGGGACGCAGCCTGTACGCCTAAGGTATTCTGACCGAGGTTTATGGTATTTAAATAGTTTTCCAGAATCCAGTCTTTATCTTCTACCTTTTCCAGCTGAACAGCAAGATATTGTTCCTGAACTTTACGTTCCATTTTATCCGCAAAGGATGTTTCGCTTGTCCAGTCAGTGAAAACGTTGTTTTTTAGCAACTGCTGGGTAATGGTGCTGGCGCCCTGAGAAAACCTTCCCGAAGTGATTCCGGTGATTCCGGCACGGATGATACCCTTTATATCAATACCATTGTGTTCGTAAAAACGGGAATCCTCGATGGCAACAAAGGCATGCTGCAGATCCAGGGGAATCTCGTCAATTGTCACATAGACACGATTGGAACCGGATGCTACCAGGGTTGCAGTTTCGTTCCCCTGGTTATCTAACACAGTGGAAAGATAGCCGGTCGGGGTGGCGTCAATATCGTGGATATCAGGAGCAGAATCAACAATGCCCTTATACACGCCGTATCCGGCACAACCGCCCACGACAATCAAAGCAATGAAGCATACGAGGAGAGTCTTGGCAAATATGACGGTAAATTTTTTACGAATCATGGTACTCTTGGAAAGAAGCTCTTTTTCTTTCTTTGCAGTACTTTTCTTTCCATAATTCATGAGTGAGCCTCCTTTTATGGCAATTCTACAGTGTACAAAACACTATTTACTATTATAGCAAATTTAATTTCTATAATAAAGCGAAAAGTGATTGGATTTATCTATAGCATAACCATTTTTGGATTGAATAACCATTTTTACCATGTTAATATAGAAAGAAAACGGCAGGAGAAGCTATGAGCGAAGGATATAAAATCGTATTTGAAGGCGGAAGCGGAGAAATTGAAGAAAAAAAATCCCGTTTTATTGCAACGGTACTTCCGGTGGAGTCGGAGGAAGATGCCACGGCCTTTATTGCGGCAATGAAAAAGAAATACTGGGACGCAAGGCACAATTGTTTTGCTTATGTGATTGGAAAAAATAACGAGCTGCAACGGTGCTCGGATGATGGAGAACCGAGCGGAACAGCGGGACGACCGATGCTTGATGTGCTGTTGCATGAAGAAATTCATAATGCTGCTATTGTGGTGACCCGGTATTTTGGAGGGACATTGCTTGGGACAGGCGGTTTGGTGCGGGCATATCAGCAGGCGACGAAAGAAGGACTAAAAAACAGTCTGATTATTGAAAAAAGAAAAGGCTGCCGGCTCGAGATTGGAACCGATTATAATGGTATTGGAAAAATTCAGTATATTTTTGGACAGGAGGAAATTTCTGTTTTGGATACTGCTTATACGGAAAAAGTTGTGGTGACTGCCATGATTCCGCAGGAAAAAAGGGAGCGGATTGAAAAAGCAGTGATGGAAGGGACGAACGGTAGAGCGCAGATATCCTGGGGCTGTGAGGTAGAATATGCCTTTGTAGAAAATAAACTTAAAATTTTTTAAAAAAAGTGTTGACATTTCGTGTTTAGGTACGTATAATATCCATTGTTGACAGCGCAAAGGAAAGCGCAGACAACCTGATGGCCCATCGCCAAATGGTAAGGCAACGGACTCTGACTCCGTCATTTCCAGGTTCGAATCCTGGTGGGCCAGCTACTTGATGGAAGTACCACGCGAGTGGTACTTTTTTTGTTATGACGACGAGGCAAATGGACATCGTGCTTGCACGAAGGGGCTGACATACCAAAGGCGTACACTGTGTAGTGACAGCTCATGAGATTTTATAGGAAAATTATAGGAGGAAAGGCAGATGTATGATTATAAAAGCAGAGTAAGATACAGTGAGTGTGATGCAAAAGCAGAAATAACGCTTCCGGCGTTGGTAAATTATTTGCAGGACTGCTGTACCTTTCAGTCGGAGGATCTGCATGTGGGTGTGGATTATTTAAAAGAGCATCATGCGGCGTGGCTGCTTTCTTCCTGGCAGATTGTTATAAAGAGTTATCCGAAAATGGGAGATATGATTACGGTGAGTACCTGGCCGTATGATTTCAAGGGATTTTACGGTTACCGGAATTTTACGATTAAGGATGAGGCTGGCGAGATAATGGCGTATGCCAATTCTATCTGGATTTATCTGGATACGGAAACTGGGAAACCGAGACGGGTATCAGAAAAAATGTTAGAGGTTTATCAGTTTGACGATCCTTATCCGATGGATAAGACAGCGCGGAAAATGAAATTGCCGGAGGATATGCAGCAGATGGAAGCATTTCCGGTACAGAAATTTCACATTGATACGAATCATCATGTTAATAATGAAAAATATATTCTGATGGCGCTTGAGTATCTGCCGGAGCAGGTTAAAGCGGAGAGTATTCGGGTAGAATATCGGAAGGCGGCGGTACTTGGCGATATGATTTATCCATATGTGAAGCAGGAAGAACATAAAGCGACGATTGCATTGAGTGATGAGAGTGGAAGCCCTTATGCAGTGGTGGAACTGATAACACGGGCGTAAAAGGAGATAGAAATGTTAAGACTGGGTGAAAAACAGAAATTACTGGTTGTAAAGAAGGTAGATTTTGGTATATACTTAGCAGAAAAGGAAGGGGATGAAGATCGTGTTCTGCTTCCGAAAAAACAGGTGCCGGAAGGCACAAAAGTAGGAGAGGAGCTGAACGTATTCCTGTATAAGGATTCAAAGGACAGACTGATTTCCACATTGGTGGAACCGAAGCTTCTACTTGGTGGATTTGCGGCACTGAAAGTGCAGCAGGTTGGTAAAATTGGTGCGTTTTTGGACTGGGGACTGGAAAAAGACCTTTTTCTTCCGTATAAGGAAATGACGCAGAGAGTGGAAGAAGGCGATGAGATATTGGTCACCTTGTATATTGACAAGAGCCACAGACTATGTGCCAGCATGAAGGGTATCTATGATTTGCTATCTACGAATTCTCCCTACAAAAAGGATGATACTGTAGAGGGGAGAGTATACGAGTTTTCCGATAATTTTGGAACCTTTGTGGCGGTGGACGATAAATATTCCGCTATGCTTCCGAATTTTGAAGACCACAGCTTTTTGCGCATCGGAGATGTGATTACGGCCAAGGTCACGCATGTGAAGGAGGACGGAAAGTTGGATTTGACGCTTCGGGAAAAAGCCTATATCCAGATGGATGCGGATGCAGAAAGGGTTATGCAGATCATTGAAGAATACGCAGGCGTACTTCCTTTTACAGATAAGGCTTCTCCAGAGGTTATAAAACGAGAAACCAATTTAAGTAAAAATGCATTCAAACGTGCAGTTGGAAGACTGTATAAAGAGCGTAGAATAGAGATTACCGAGCGGGCAATCCGCAAAATCAAATAAATATTACAGAGAAGAAAGGAAAATTATCATGAAAAAAGTAATCAGCACACCAAAGGCACCGGCAGCGATCGGACCGTATTCTCAGGCAATCGAAGTAAACGGAATGGTATACACCTCAGGCATCATCCCGGTTGTTCCGGAAACAGGAGAGATTCCGGAAGGTTCCGAAGCGCAGGCAAAGCAGGCACTTACCAATCTGTCAAATCTGCTTGAGGCGGCAGGAACCAATATGGATAACGTAGTAAAAACTACTGTATTTATCAAGGAAATGAATGATTTCGGAACTATCAATGATGTTTATAAAACATTTTTTACCAGTGATTTTCCGTCCAGAAGTTGCGTAGAGGTTGCGCGTCTGCCGAAGGATGTCATGTTGGAGATAGAGGCTATTGCGATTAAATAGTAGGGCCATTTTCAAATATAAAAAAGGCATTGAATGAGAAATGATTCAATGCCTTTTTTGATTTTCCAGATAATTTTCACCCCAGTTGCACATGGCATCTAAGATAGGAAAAAGACTTTTTCCAAACTCTGTAAGACGGTATTCTGTTTTGGGAGGTACGACAGGATATACCGTGCGATGGATAAGCCCGTCTCGTTCCAGTTCACGAAGCTGTTGTGTCAACATTTTATCGGTAGCCTTAGGCATCTTCTTATGAAGTTCACTATAACGTAACGTATTATGCATAAGATGCCATAGAATCACAGCCTTGTATTTTCCACCAATTAGGGAAATGGTGGCTTCTACGGGACAAGTAAATTGAGTACACTGCTCTGACATAATAATCTCCTTACTTACTTTTTGGATAGTATATACCTTAAAAGTGCATACTTGTAGAAAAGTTTGCTATAGATATAATTATATATATGGTTAACCAAAATTACAAGAAAATTTCAGGAGGATGATACCTATGTCAGTATTAGAGATTGCAAAAAAGCGTTTTTCTGTTCGTAAATATGCAGACAAGAGCGTGGAAAAAGAGAAATTAGATAGGATTTTGGAAGCTGCCCATGTAGCGCCGACAGCAGCCAATATGCAGCCGGTAAAGTTGTATGTCGTTCAGAGCGGGGAGGGATTGGCAAAGATTGGAAAAGCAGCTAATACATATGGAGCTCCGGTGGCGATTGTTGTTTGTGCGGATAAATCGAAGGCATGGAAAAGACCATTTGACGGCATGATTACAACAGATATTGATGCATCTATTTTGACCGATCATATGATGTTAGAGGCAACGGAGCAAGGGCTTGGGACAGTGTGGATTTGCTATTTTAAGCCGGATGTTTTAAAGAAAGAATTAGAACTTCCGGATAATCTGGAACCTGTTAATATCCTGGCAATCGGTTACAGCGAAGAACCGGAAGCGAGTACAGAACGGCACGGCACGCAGAGAATGCCGATGGATGAATTGGTAACATATCTGTAAATCAATTTAAGATGTAAAAAAAATCGGTGTATCATTTTGTTTGCCTTGCCGTTTTGTCCGGTCTGCACAAAATGATACACCGATTTTTTCACAGTAAAATTTTTGCAAGTGTTTTACATACTACCCAGAGTCGAATAATAGTTGTCTAAATATGTCTGGGCGGCATTCATGAAGTTATCAATGCTGCCAAAGCTTGCAATTGTAATGATAGTGATGATAACCATCATGGCACCGATAAAGATGCCAATAGAATTTACAATCAGCCCGATTACGGTATTTTTCGGATAAGCATTGCTGCCGCCCCTGGAAAGCAGAGCGAGAATAAGCCCTATGGAACCAAAAATCAAAGAAGTCCCAAAACAGCTTGCAACAATGGAAATAATCCCGAACATAATGGAAGCAAAAGCCATGGTTGCAGAACTTTTGTCCTCGGGCTGGGATGGATTATTATAATTTGGCTGAAAGTCCATAAGACTCCTCCTTAATATTCGAAAATGCTTTGTATTTGACCATTCTATCATGGGTGTACAAAAAAGTAAACAGAAAATCCGGCGCAATACCTATATCTGGATTTCCGGCATCAAGTCTGTTATAATAGGAAAACAGTATGTCAAGGAATCAGTAGTCTCCTGATTCCGGCAAATAGAAGTGAGGAAACAAAAAGATGGATATTATAGCAAAACTAGCAGAAGAACTGCAAATTAAAAAGCAGCAGGCAGAGGCAGCAGTAAAATTGATTGATGAGGGAAATACAATCCCTTTCATAGCGCGATATAGAAAAGAAGCAACCGGAGCTCTGAATGATGAGGTGCTCCGAGACCTGTTTGACAGGCTAACTTATCTTCGCAATTTAGAAGAAAAGAAGGAACAGGTATTATCAAGTATTGAGGAACAGGGAAAATTGACAGAGGAGTTAAAGAGCCAAATCCTTGCGGCAGAAACGATGGTGGTTGTGGATGATCTTTACCGTCCATATCGGCCGAAGCGCAGAACCAGAGCTACTATTGCGAAGGAAAAAGGATTGGATCCTCTTGCCAATGTCATTATGCTTCAGATGACAAAAACGCCACTTGTAGAGGAAGCGGAAAAATACATAGATGCCGAAAAAGAAGTAAATTCGGCAGAGGATGCCATTGCAGGGGCAAAAGACATCATAGCAGAGTATATTTCTGACGAAGCTGATTACCGTATACGTATCCGGGAAATGACCATGAAAGAGGGTAAAATCGTATCCACGGCAAAGGATAAGGAGACAGAATCCGTATACGAGATGTATTATGAGTTTGAAGAAGGAATCGCAAAGCTGGCAGGACATCGTATCCTTGCTTTAAACCGTGGCGAGAGTGAAAAAATCCTGACGGTGAAGGTAGAAGCACCGGAGGATAAAATTTTAAGCTATCTGGAGCGACAGGTAATAAAAAAAGAGAACCCAAATACCTCGCCTGTCTTAAAGGAGACTATTGCGGACAGTTATGCACGTCTGATTGCACCTGCCATTGAGCGTGAAATCCGAAGTAACCTGACGGAACGGGCGGAGGACGGAGCAATCAAGGTGTTCGGTAAGAACTTAGAGCAGCTTTTGATGCAGCCGCCGATTGCAAATCAGGTGGTCTTGGGATGGGATCCGGCATTCCGTACCGGGTGTAAGCTGGCGGTAGTGGATGCCACTGGAAAAGTTCTGGATACCACGGTTATATATCCAACGGCACCGCAAAATAAAGTTGAAGAAGCAAAAGCTGTGTTAAAGAAGCTCATTGCGAAATACCACATTACTCTGATTTCACTGGGAAACGGAACAGCATCCAGAGAGTCAGAACAGGTAATCGTGGAGCTTTTAAAAGAAATCCCGGAAAAAGTACAGTATATTATTGTAAATGAAGCGGGTGCATCCGTTTATTCCGCAAGTAAATTGGCGACTGAGGAATTTCCTAATTTTGATGTCGGGCAGAGAAGTGCGGCTTCCATGGCAAGAAGATTGCAGGATCCTCTGGCAGAGCTGGTAAAAATTGATCCGAAATCTATCGGTGTCGGACAGTACCAGCACGATATGAACCAGAAGAAATTAAGTGATGCGCTGGGCGGCGTGGTAGAGGATTGCGTAAATAAAGTTGGTGTGGACTTAAATACGGCATCCGCTTCTTTGCTGGAATATGTTTCCGGTATCAGTAAGACAATTGCAAAAAATATCGTTGCCTATCGTGAAGAAAACGGACGTTTTGATACTCGTACAGGGTTGCTTAAAGTGGCAAAGCTTGGACCCAAGGCTTACGAGCAGTGTGCGGGCTTTTTGCGTATCAGTGACGGCAAAAATCCGCTGGATGCTACCGGAGTACATCCGGAGTCCTATGATGCGGCGAAAAAATTGCTGGAAAGACTGGGATTTACCACGGAGGATGTAAAAAACCGTAATCTTTCCGGTATCGGAAAGAAAATTTCCGATTATAAAAAACTGGCGGTGGAATTAGACATCGGAGAATTGACGTTACGGGATATTGTAAAAGAATTGGAAAAACCGGCACGTGATCCAAGAGAGGATATGCCGAAACCTATCCTGCGCAGCGATGTGCTGGAGCTTAAGGACTTAAAGCCGGGTATGATTTTAAAAGGAACGGTTCGCAATGTCATTGATTTTGGCGCATTTGTGGATATCGGTGTGCATCAGGACGGACTGGTGCATATTTCTCAGATGTGCGACCGATATATCAAGCACCCATTAGAAGTAGTGAGTGTCGGTGATGTTGTGGATGTGCAGGTTATGAGTGTGGATGTGAAAAAACAACGGATTCAGCTTACCATGAAATTTGAAAAATAAGTGCAGGTGAAGAAGAATGAGACTGTTGTATGCAGAGGATGAGGAGGAAATGTCCGAGGCAGTTGTGGATATTTTGACTTATCATAAGTATACTGTAGATGCAGTGTACGATGGGGAGGAGGCGCTCGCCTACGCCCGAATGGAACAATATGATGGTATTATCCTGGATATCATGATGCCGAAAAAGAATGGACTTGAGGTTTTGACAGAACTGCGAAGGGAAGGATGTCGAACCCCGATTCTGTTACTTACCGCAAAGGCGGAGGTGGAGGATAGGATACAGGGGCTTGACGCTGGAGCAGATGATTATCTGCCAAAGCCCTTCGTTATGGGAGAACTTCTGGCGAGGGTACGGGCAATGCTGCGCAGACGGGAGGAATTTACGCCGGATGTTCTGACCTGCGGGGATGTTTCGTTGAATCTGAGCAGCTATGAACTGAGCGGAAACGACAGAAGCTTCATTCTGCCCAATCTGGAATACCGTCTGATGGAACTTTTGATGTTAAATCAGGGAATATATCTGTCTTCAGAAGATATTCTGGTGAAAGTCTGGGGCTATGATACCGAGGCAGAGCTTGGGGCGGTTTGGGTATATATTTCCTATCTGCGTAAAAAACTTTCTGTTTTAAGTGATAAGGTGGAAATACGTGCAAAGAGAAACGTAGGTTATACGCTGGAGGTGACGTCATGACAAAAATGCTTCAGAGAAAATTTGTCACGACAGCAATGACAGCAGTCACAGTTCTGCTTTTGGTGTTGCTTGGAGCGATTAATGCGCTTAATTATGGCATGAATGTAGAACAGACGAATCGGACGCTTCGAATGCTTTCAGAAAACGGTGGAGCATTTCCGAAGGAGGAAAATCCGCCGAAGCAGGGCAGGCCGGATTTCTTAAATCCTCCTATGGATGCGGATGCTGCCATGTCTACCCGTTATTTCATTGTATTCCTGGATGAGAACGGCAATATTGCAGGGGCAGATATGACAAGAATCGCTTCCGTCACCGATGAAGAAGCAAAGGTGATGGCAGAGGAGATTTTAAAGGAGGAAAAAGCATCCGGAAAGACGGGGAGGTTTCATTACCGTTTGACGGAAAGAATGGATGGCAGGGGTAGGTTTTTAATATTTCTTGACACATCCAATCAGCTTCGGTCTACGCTTGGGGTTCTTCTGATATCCGTATTTATCGGGATTTTATGTTGGCTTCTTATGTTGCTTTTTGTGATGGTACTTGCGAAAAGGGCAATCCGCCCGATTGCGGAGAATATAGAAAAGCAAAAGCAATTTATTACCAATGCCGGGCATGAGATAAAGACGCCGCTGGCGATTATTTTGGCAAATACGGATGCAATGGAGTTGCACACCGGAGAAAATAAATGGAGTCGAAATATCCGTTCCCAGACGATTCGTTTAAACGGGCTGATGCAAAATCTGCTTACACTTGCAAAGACGGAGGAGATGGGAGAGGAAAAGGTAAGGCTTCCTCTCGAGGATTTTTCCTTAAGTCTGCTTTTGGAAGAAATGCTGCATCCCTATTATGAAGCTGCTTTGCTGCGTGATATTTCTATTCAGGAAGATATACAAAAAGAAGTTTCCATTCGGGCGAACAAAGAAAATATCACACAACTTCTTTCAATTCTTTTTGACAATGCCGTAAAATATACGAACGAGGGAGGAAGTATTGAGGTTTTTCTAAAGCGTAATGGAAAAGAAATCTGCATGCAGGTGAAGAACACCTGTGGAAAGCTGCCGGAGGCTGAACCGGAGAAACTCTTTGAACGTTTTTACCGAGGGGATGCTGCCAGGACACAAAAAAGTGGCGGATACGGAATCGGACTTTCTGCGGCGCGGGCTATTGCAAAGGCACATCAGGGTACGCTTACAGCTTCGTATGAGGAAAATAACCGAATCTGTTTTACCTTTCGGTTAAAATTAAAAAATATGTAAAAATAATGGCATCACGGAAAAAATTCCGTGATGTCTTTTTTTTCTAAGTTTCCACTAAGGTAAGAAATGTAAAATTCAGGTAAAGAAAAGGAGGAAATGAACATGAAGTTCCGACATGAGTGGAAACATGAAATAAATCAGGCGGACTTGTATATATTGCGTCAGCGTCTTGGCCTGGTGGCAGAACCGGATATCCATGCGACAGACGGGCGATATGAAGTTCGAAGTCTGTATTTTGATACGCCGGAAGACAAAGTACTGAGGGAAAAACTGGATGGAGTAAATCCCAGAGAAAAATTCAGACTCCGTTGCTATAACGGCAGTGCATCAAGAATCTGCCTGGAAAAAAAGAGCAAATATAACGGGCTTTGTGCGAAACAAAGTACAGAGCTAAACAAGGAGGAGACTCAGGCAATTGTTCAGGGAAAGTATGGCTGGATGTATCAGGATGACAGAGGACTTGTAGGAGAGCTTTACCGAAAGATAACACTGCAGGGACTGCAGCCGAAGACAATTGTGGACTATACCAGAGAAGCGTTTGTCTACGCACCCGGAAACGTGCGGGTGACATTGGATTACAACATCCGTACAGGGCTTTTTTGTACCAGCTTTTTAGATCCATCCTGCATCACCATTCCGGCAGGAAATGCACCGGTGATTTTGGAAGTAAAGTGGGATGAATATCTTCCGGACATCATCCGCGATGCCGTACAACTTCAGGGGCGACGCACCTCATCCTATTCTAAATACGCGGCCTGCCGTATTTATGGTTAATGATTTTAAGTCAGAAAATGCAAAGAAAAGGAGAATTACAAATGACTTTTAACGATATTTTTAAATCCAGCTTTTTAGAAAATGTGACCAGTGTCAGCCTGCTTGACATGGCGCTGGCTTTGTTCCTTGCTTTTGGGCTTGGAATGTTTATTTTTTTCGTATACAAAAAGACTTTCTCCGGAGTGATGTATTCTTCCGGTTTCGGGGTGACACTCATTGCCCTTACGATGATTACGACACTGGTTATTCTTGCAGTGACCTCAAACGTGGTTTTGTCCCTTGGAATGGTCGGTGCATTGTCCATCGTCCGGTTCCGTACGGCAATCAAAGAACCTCTTGACATTGCATTCTTGTTTTGGGCGATTGCTGCAGGCATTGTCCTTGCCGCAGGAATGATCCCACTTGCTGTATTCGGAAGCGCAGTGATTGGAGCTGTACTGCTTTTATTTGTCAATAAAAAAACCTATCTCAATCCATATATTGTCGTATTAAGTTGTGAAAATTATGAGAGTGAGCGCAGAGCACTGGATTTTTTAGAAAAACAGGTAAAACGCACAGTGGTAAAGAGTAAAACTGCGCAAAAGGGGCGAATAGAGCTGAATCTGGAAATCCGCATGAAAGAGGAAAATACAGATTTTATAAATATCCTTTCAGAAATGGAGGGAGTGACCAGTGCTGTTTTAGTCAGCTATAACGGAGACTACATGGGATAAGGAGGCAGATGATGTCAACCTATAAACATATTGATAAAATCTGTATATTCATGCTGATATTAGTTCTTTTAGTGACAGGACTGTTTATGAATGGAGAAAACATTGGCATAGAAGCGGTAAATATTCTGGATGGCTATGAGACAAAGCTGTTTGATACATCCAGGGTACATAGCATAGACCTTGTGATGGATGACTGGGATGGATTCATCGAGGAATGTGAAAATGAGGAATACGTGAACTGTTCATTGGTCATCGATGGAGAATCCTATAAAAACGTGGGGATTCGTGCCAAGGGAAATACTTCGTTAAGTTCTGTTTCCGATTATGGAAATGACCGTTACAGTTTTAAGGTCGAATTTGATCATTATGATGATGCGCTGACCTATCATGGGCTGGATAAACTCAGTCTAAATAATATTATTCAGGACAATACCTATATGAAGGACTATCTGGTCTATCAGATGATGGGACAATTCGGGGTGGCAGCTCCGCTTTGTAGTTATGTTTACATTACGGTGAATGGGGAAGATTGGGGCTTATATCTGGCAGTGGAAGGGGTAGAGGATAGTTTCCTTTCCCGCAATTATGGCAGTGATTGCGGAAACCTCTATAAACCTGACAGTATGAGTATGGGCGGGGGGAGAGGAAATGGCGACGATTTCAAGATGGAGGATACAGAAGAAACCCCGAAAAATGACATAGAGCGGGAGGGGAATATGCAGCCGCCGGATATGGGAGAAAAACCGGAAAGCGGGATGCGGCCGCAGGACAAAGGGGCAATGCCGGAAGCCGGAAAAGATGATGTCTCGCTGATTTACAGTGATGATGAATATGACAGCTACAGCAATATTTTTGACAGCGCCAAGACAGAGATAAGTGATTCAGACAAAGATCGTCTTATTGCATCGTTAAAACAACTGAATGAAGGAACGGATATTGCAGAAGTTGTTGATACAGAGAATGTGATTCGTTATTTCGTGGTTCACAATTTTGTCTGCAACTTTGATAGTTATACAGGAAGCATGATACATAACTATTACTTATATGAAGAAGACGGAAAGCTCTCTATGATTCCCTGGGATTATAATCTCTCTTTTGGCGGATTCATGGATCAGACAGATGCGACCGGACTGGTGAATTATCCTATTGACACTCCGGTTTCTGGTGGTACGATAGATTCACGTCCCATGTTGGCATGGATTTTTGAGGATGAGGAATATGAAGAACAGTATCATCAGTATTTTGCGGAATTTCTTTCTCAATATTTTGACAGTGGTTACTTTGAAACAATGATAGATTCCGTAGAGGAGCTGATTGCTCCGTATGTAGAGAAAGATCCTACAAAATTTTGTACTTATGAAGAATTTGAAGAAGGCGTGTCTATATTAAAACAATTTTGCCTGCGACGGGCAGAAAGCATTAGCGGCCAGCTTGCCGGGACAATTCCCTCAACCTCTGATGGGCAGGAACAGGAGGAAGGGAAGCTTATCGATGCATCGGATATATCCATTTCTGCAATGGGAGGCTCTATGGGAGGCGACCGGGGAAGGAGGAAAACTTCTGGAGAAGACTATTGACAGAAAAAGAAAGAGGCATTAAACTGTGCTTGTTTACAGTGAAAATGAGAAAAGGAGCGAGTAATTGTATGAACACACAGGAACAAACAACATCTGAAAGAGCAAAGACAAAGGGGTGGAATGTTCGTTACATGACAATGACGGCAATGTTATCTGCCGTGGCGTTTGCCTTAATGTTTTTCGATTTCAGTATACCGTTTCTCGTGCCGTCTTTTATTGAAATGGATTTATCCGAACTTCCGGCATTGATAGGATCATTTGCAATGGGACCGTGGTATGGTGTATTGATTTGTCTGGTTAAAAATCTGATTCATTTGTTTATGACAAGTACAGGAGGTGTCGGTGAACTTTCTAATTTTATATTAGGGGCAGCTTTTGTTCTTCCGGCAGGTCTTATTTATCAAAGAAAAAAGAGTAAGAAGAATGCAATTATTGGTTCTTTTGTGGGGGCAGCCAGTATGGCACTTTTAAGTGTTGTCTCTAATTATTTTATTGTTTATCCGGCATACACCGCGTTTATGCCGATGGATACTATATTGGCCATGTATCAGGAGATTTGGCCGGGCGCAGATACACTTTTAAAGTGTCTGGTCATTTTTAATATGCCGTTTACTTTTGTAAAAGGAATGATAAGCGTGGTCATCACACTGTTCATTTATAAACATATCTCACCAATTATCAAGGGTGTATCCGAAAAATAGAAAGTGGACTGCTCATCACGTTTCAGAAGGAATTGTCATTTTCAAAAAACAATGTTATACTTCTACTGGATATGCATATTTTTGTGCAGATCCATATGAGAAGAAGTTGGAGGCGTGACAGATGAAACTGGAACTGGATGTAAAACTGACCGAAAAAGATATGTATCGTTTTAATATGTATCACATATATAGCGGATTTCAGGGGATTTTTTCCATAATCATAGCAATTTTGATTTTTGTGGTCGCAGGAGTCACATGGGGAAATATCGAAAAGACTTACAGCATCCTCTATATTTTATTTGGTATTGTATTTTTGCTTTATATGCCGCTTACACTGAAGTTGAAATCAAAGCAGCAGCTTGCGTCAAATTCCGGGCTTCGGGAAAGCCTGCATTATATATTTGATGAGACGGGCATTCATGTTTCCCAGAACGGGGAAACGGCAGATTTGGAGTGGAAACAGGTTTATAAAATGGTTGCCACAGGGAGCAATGTGTTGATTTACAGCAGTCGTATCAATGCATTTGTGATTCCGCGTGCCGTTCTGGGAGAACAGTATGAACCGTTGAAACAACTGGCAGAAAGCAAACTGGAAAAATATAGGATCAGGATGAAGTAAAATGGTTTATGAAACATATTCTGCGGAAGAAACATCCGCATTAGGAGAAAAAATAGGAAAAGAAGCAACTCCCGGCATGGTCTGTACCCTGGTGGGAGATCTTGGCGTTGGAAAAACGGTGCTGACGCAGGGCATTGCAAAAGGGCTTGGCATTACAGAACCGATTTCCAGTCCGACTTTTACCATTGTACAGGTATACGAAGAAGGAAGGATGCCCTTTTATCATTTCGATGTATACAGAATCGGAGATATCGAGGAAATGGATGAGATTGGATATGAGGATTACGTATACGGAGATGGACTTACCATGATCGAATGGGCGAATCTAATTGAGGAAATTCTGCCACCCGTGCGGACGGAGATAACCATTGAAAAAGATTTAGAAAAAGGATTCGATTATCGCAGAATAACCGTGAAAGAGGTGGGTGCATGAAAATATTGGGAATTGACAGCTCAGGGCTTGTGGCAAGCGTAGCGGTCGTAGAAGATGACAGCCTGCGGGGAGAATTTACAATGAATTATAAAAAAACGCACTCGCAGACACTGCTTCCGATGCTGGATACGCTGGCAGACATGATAGAATTGGATTTAAATACCATAGATGCCATTGCGGTTTCCGGCGGTCCCGGTTCTTTTACCGGACTCCGCATCGGCTCAGCTACGGCAAAAGGACTTGGACTTGCTTTAAAAAAGCCATTGATTCATATACCGACGGTGGATGCACTCGCGTACAATCTCTGCGGGCATCGTGATTTGGTCTGCCCATTAATGGATGCAAGGAGGAATCAGACCTATACCGGATTGTATGAATTTGACGGAAATAATATGCATACTCTGCTTGCGCAGTGTGCGGTTGGAATTGATGAAATTGTAGAAAAAATTAACAAAATAAATCGACCGGTGGTGTTTTTGGGCGATGGTGTTCCGGTATTTGGGGCATATCTTGCAGAAAATTGTAAGGTGCCTTATACCTTTGCTCCGGCACACACGAATAAGCAGCGTGCGGCAGCGGTGGCAGCATTGGGTGAACTTTATTATAAAGAGGGAAAGACCGAAACAGCAGCCGAGCATAAGCCGGATTACCTGCGTTTGTCCCAGGCGGAGAGGGAACGATTGGAAAGAGAGAAAAAGGCACCGTGTTAGTGATTGACAAAATGCAGGAAGAAGACCTGGATGCAGTAGCGGCTATCGAAGCACAGGTGTTTTCCATGCCCTGGAGCAAAAAAGGTTTTGCCGATACACTTTCCATGAGAAATGTGATTTTCCTGACAGCAAAAGAGGACGGAGTGGTAAAAGGGTACTGTGGCATTTATTTGGCGGCAGATGAAGGCGAGATTACCAATGTTGCGGTTGCGCCAGCATTTCGCCGGCAACAGGTTGCGAGCCATCTTCTGGAGAAACTGCTAAAAATGGCGAAGCAGGAGGGAACGAGACGTTTTATACTGGAAGTGCGTTGCTCCAATGAGCCGGCAATTCATCTGTATGAAAAATACGGATTTCTGGTGCAGGGCATACGAAAGGGATTTTATGAACAGCCCAAAGAAGATGCGTATGTCATGCTTCTTTCAAAAGACCAGTGATTCCCATTGCAGACCGGCCTCCATTACTTTTATAATTTAAGAAAAAGGAAACAGGAGGATTTTCATGCGACAGGGAAAGAATATCATATGCAACCGATGTGGAAAGAGATTTGCTGCAGATGGCAGCAAGAGCGGACAGGAAGCAATACACGTAGAAAAAGAGTGGGGATATTTCTCATCAAGGGATGGCATTCGTCAGATGTTTGATTTGTGTGAGAACTGTTATGACGAATGGATTTCCTCCTTTCGGTTTTTGCCGGAAAATCAGGAGGAGACGGAATTCCTGTAAAAAATAGAAATAGAGGAAAAAATATGTTAGATGTTTGTTTGTTGGGAACCGGAGGCATGATGCCTCTGCCGAACCGCTGGCTGACCTCTCTTATGACAAGATATAACGGAAGCAGTCTGATGATTGACTGTGGAGAGGGGACTCAGATTGCAGTCAGGGAAAAGGGCTGGAGTTTTAAGCCAGTAGATATCATTTGCTTTACGCATTACCATGCAGATCATATCAGCGGATTGCCGGGGATTTTACTTACAATGGGAAATGCAGAGCGTACCGAGCCACTTACCTTGATTGGACCCAAAGGACTGGAGCGGGTGGTCAGTGCGCTTCGAATGATAGCGCCGGAACTCCCTTTTGAAATTCGTTGTATAGAACTTACAGAACCGAAGCAGACTCTGGAGCTTCATGGGTATGCGATACACGCTTTTCGTGTGAATCACAATATTACCTGTTATGGCTATACCATTGAGATAAAGCGTACAGGCCGTTTTAGTGTGGAGGCAGCAAATGAAAAAAAGATTCCGCAGAAATATTGGAACAGGCTGCAGAAAGGCGAGACCATGGAAGAAGACGGCAGAGTATATACCCCGGACATGGTGCTTGGCCCACCGAGGAAGGGAATTAAAGTAACTTATTGTACCGATACAAGACCAACGGCATCCATCGTGGAACATGCAAAGAAATCCGACCTGTTTATCTGTGAGGGAATGTATGCAGAAAAAGAAAAACTCGCAAAAGCAAAACAATACAAGCACATGACGTTTTATGAGGCGGCAAAGCTTGCCAAAGATGCGGAAGTGAAAGAAATGTGGCTGACACATTACAGTCCGTCACTGGTTCGGCCGGAGGACTACAAAAAGGAAGTGCAGAAAATATTTGCGAATACGGTCCTTGGAAAAGATGGAAAGACGGTGGAACTCGATTTTGAGGAGGAATGAGTATGAAGAAACATATACGTGGCGTTATAGCTGGCATTATCTGTGTGTTATTGGTAGTGGGTTATTACTATTACCTGTCTCATCGTGATACAAAAACAGTGGCAGATACAACAGAACTTACGGCGATTACCAAAATCACGACAAAAAATCTGGACACTTCCTATCCGAAAACCCCCAGAGAAGTGATAAAGTTGTATAATGATATTTTAAAATGCTATTATAACGAAGACTGTACCGATGCAGAAATTGAGGCTCTGGGAGCGCAGGCGAGAAAGCTGTTGGATGAAGAACTGCTGGAAAACAATCCGGAAGATCAGTATTATGCATCCTTGAAAGCAGATATTTTGGTATATAAGGCAGATAAGCGGACAATCAGCCGTACTGATGTCTGTGACAGCGACGAAATCACATATAAGACGGTAAAAGGTTCGGAGTGTGCCTATGTGACAGCTTCTTACTTTATGAAGGAGGGGAATAAATTCGTAAAGTCCTACCAGCAGTATGCGCTGCGGAAGGATGCATCCGGCAACTGGAAAATTGTTGCTTACGAACAGACGAACGGAAATGGAGATAGCGCAGGGAATGAATAAAGAAAAGGATATCGTGGTGCTGGGGATTGAAAGCTCCTGTGATGAGACGGCAGCGGCGGTGGTAGTGAATGGAAGAGATGTTCGCTCCAATGTGATTTCATCCCAGATTGCTTTGCATACCCTGTATGGGGGCGTAGTACCGGAAATTGCGTCAAGAAAACATATTGAAAAAATAAATCAGGTTATTGAGGAAGCGTTAACAGAGGCGGGAATGACATTGGATGATATGGATGCCATTGCCGTGACCTATGGTCCGGGCCTGGTGGGTGCGCTGCTGGTGGGTGTTGCAGAGGCGAAAGCGATAAGCTATGCAAAAAACATTCCACTGGTGGGTGTGCATCATATTGAAGGCCATATCAGTGCCAATTATATTGAAAATAAAGACCTGGAACCACCGTTTTTGTGTCTGGTTGTTTCGGGTGGACATACGCATCTTGTAAAAGTGCAGGATTATGGAAAATACGAAATATTGGGACGTACCAGAGATGATGCAGCAGGGGAAGCCTTTGATAAAGTGGCGCGAGCCATCGGACTCGGTTATCCGGGAGGACCAAAGATTGAGAAAATATCCCATGAGGGGAATCCGCATGCAGTGGAGTTTCCAAGGGCAAAAATTGCAGATGATCCCTATGATTTCAGCTTCAGCGGGCTAAAATCAGCGGTTTTAAATTATTTGAATGGCTGTAAAATGAAAAACATAGAGATTGTACCGGCAGATGTGGCAGCATCTTTTCAGCAGGCGGTGACAGACACCCTGATTGAGCATGCAGTGCGTGCCATTGATGAATTCAAGATGGATAAATTTGCCATTGCGGGTGGTGTGGCATCCAATGCGACGCTACGGGAAGGCATGCGCAAGGCGTGTGAAGAAAGAGGAGTGGCATTCTATCATCCATCTCCAATTTTTTGCACAGACAATGCTGCTATGATAGGAGTGGCAGGCTACTATGAATATCTTGCAGGAACCAGATCGGGACTTGATTTAAATGCAGTTCCGAATCTAAAACTGGGTGAACGTTAATGAAAAAAGAAAAGATTGCTGCTATTATCCTTGCTGCAGGAAGCGGGAAAAGGATGCGGAGCAACACGGCAAAACAGTATATGTTGTTGGCGGGGAAGCCGCTTATTTACTATGCGCTTGCTGCATTCGAACAAAGTCCGGTGGATGAAGTGATACTTGTTACCGGAGAAAATGAGATTACCTATTGTAGAGAGGAAATTGTAGAAAAGAATAGCTTTCATAAGGTGACTCAGATAACGGCAGGCGGAAAAGAACGCTATCATTCGGTATATGAGGGGTTAAAAGCCGTAGAGAGTGCAGACTATGTACTGATACATGACGGGGCAAGACCTTTTGTGACACAGGATATGATTTGTCGTACCATTGATACCGTGAAAAAAGAAAAGGCATGTGTAGTAGGAATGCCTGTGAAAGACACAATAAAAATTGCCACAGAGGATCTTTATGCTGCGGTAACACCGAACCGGAAAGATGTTTGGATGATACAGACTCCCCAGGCGTTTTCTTATGATTTGATTTTAAGAGCCTATGAAAAGATTATTACGTCGGGGGATGCATCTGTAACAGATGACGCTATGGTACTGGAAAGAGCAGAGAATATGGCGGTGAAATTGGTGGAAGGCAGCTATCAGAATATCAAAATTACGACACCGGAAGATATGAAAATTGCAGAGTTGTTTTTAAAAGAAGAATTTTAAACTATTTTTGAAAAAAATGAAAAAAGCATATTGACAGCAGGACGCAGAGATGGTAGAATCATTCTTGCGCTGATTTGAGAAGCGGTGATGAGATTGTTGGAAACATGAACATTCGAGAAGCATCGTGACAGCTGAAAAACATGGTTTTATATATTATGAACCTTGCTGGAGAGATATCGAAGTGGTCATAACGAGGCGGTCTTGAAAACCGTTTGTCCGCA
>CAMBKU010000002.1 GCA_945868305.1 uncultured Lachnospiraceae bacterium
TTTTCATCATTGACCAGCCATGATCAATGCCGATTACTTCTAACTTGTTATTCATATGTTTTGCACATCCTTTCTTCTTAAACAGCCACTTGAACATCTTAACCACCTACTTTCCTATCAGCTTTCGCATACAAGGAAAACAATAACCATTCCCTTGATAATATGGACATCCGACACATTCCGTCGGAAGTTTCTGTTCTTTTTTCTTAGATGGTTTACAACATGTTCCATTGGCACATCTGTTGTTATGTCCCCAGAAGAATCTACAATGCATACAATCTTTTAATTCTCTTTCAAGCTTTTCTTCTGGAGATACAAACCTGCGTTTCTTATGCTTATCTCTTTTTTCAACTGTTCCCACCAGAGCTCTCCTCCCTTCCAAGGAGTGATTGCTCTCTTATCTGTTCCATTGTCCTGTCCGACTCTCCTGCCGTCCTAGCTAACGAATACAATACGATAAGAACAATAATTATTAATGCTATGCTAAATCCCATCACCACTTTATCCTCCTTCAAATTAGTTGCCATATAGACAGAATTTGAATTTGGAAGTGATATAGTCTACATGGCTATGCTTAATGCTAAGCATGTAGGTACACGCCAGTCTTCTAGACTCCTATATCGCCCCGTGTACAAAGAGGTGTTCTCACCTCCGGGAGTTACAGACGAGCCACAAAATGTGTTTCACGACGCCCTTCTGAATTATCAGAAGCACTATCTCCTCTTTTAGCCTTTTGAGGATAAGGACGAACTTCTCGCCCTCTGTGGTTGATTATCCTTACGCAACATGCCGAATCCTTTTTCCAGATTTCCATCCAACTTCTCACCCTTCATCTTTCGATCCATCAGGCTACTAATAGAATAGCTGTGACTTTCATCTTCCAGGTACATGCCCCGTATATTTACTACCTACAGATACTCTGCAGTGCAAACTACTTTGCAAATCTGTAACTGATTATTAAATTGTTCATCCCAAGTTTTTCTTGGAATGTCCATATATTACATTAGTTTCTATAATGCCGAAAGTGACAATCACGGGTCTTTTTTATCAAAACAGGTACTATTGTGGTCTTTTTTATCTTCGCTTGACAATTTATTCCAAATATGTTTGGGCAATGGTCTTGTTGGTTCCTTAAATTTCTCCAAATACATTTCAAAAATATCTGTATTAATCAATGCTGAATTTCCAACCTTATATACTGCCCCTGCTTCTGAAGCCAAAACCATAATCCTTGATTTACTTATGCCATAAATAATGGCTCCCTCAGTAGCATTTACATATTTTTTCATAATGTCTTTTGTATCTGAATAGAACTTATATGAGTTACTCATTCAATTCACCTTCTTCCTGTCCGTATAACGGCTCTTTCAAAGGTCTTACAGGTTGTCTGAATTGCTCCATGTAATTATCAAATATTTCTAAATTAACCAGTACAGTCCCTCCTGTCCCCTCATTTATTTTATATGTAGCACCTGCTGCTCTAGCCAGCTCGATAAACCTATGCCTTCCAATACTGTATATAATTGAAGCTTCTCCAATTCTCGCAAACTTTTTGATTATCTGCTTATTTGTTCCCGGCACTTTATATATGTGTTTCATAAACTCATCAAACCTTTCCTTTTTTACCAAATGAATACGGGTAAGCTTGTATAAAGAACTTGCAGCCTTAGCTATATATTCAGTTTCCTCAACACTAAATCCATATTCATGAGCCACCTCTTCGACCCTTATGTATCTTTTTATTACCTCCCCACCATGAAGATAAGCCCTAACATCCGGCTGTAATTGTGTTACCATCCTTTTCACCTACTTATAAAATTCATCATCAACTATATGGAATGTCTCAATGTACTCATCAAATATTTTTAAATTCACAAGTACTAACTGTCCTAACTTATAGATTGCTTTGGCATCCTTAGCCATTTGCATAAACTTTGATACGCTCATATGATACATTTCTGCTCCTTCGCTATATCTTACAAACTTTGTATTACCATTCTTCTTAAATTCCTGATATGCCTTTGTGTGTTCCATGCTATTCTCCTTTCGGTATTTCAATTGTTCCTATAACGCAAAAAGAGGACATCTTCTAAATTTCTTTAGAAAATGTCCTCTAAGTAATACAATCTTTAATTTTTCAGACTAAGCAATCTGTACTAACCTGTACTAATCTTTTTTTGACTATGCCAAAAATTGGTCAAATCTTGGTCAAAACCCCTTGACCAACTATATATTTTAGTACATCCAAGCTCTGAAACCCTTGATTTTCCTGCATTCCTACTTATCAATAGACTTCATCGTCGGGAACAACAGTACATCCCGAATCGCCGGGCTATTCGTCATCATCATAACCATTCTATCGATACCGAATCCGATTCCACCCGTCGGCGGCATACCGTGGCTCAATGCGTTTAAGAAGTCCTCGTCGGTGTGGTTTGCTTCCTCATCACCGGCAGCGAACTGTTCTTCCTGTGCAGCAAAACGCTCCCTCTGATCGATTGGGTCGTTTAACTCGGAATATGCGTTTGCCATTTCCCAGCCGTTCATGAAGAACTCGAAACGTTCTACATATTCCGGATTCTCCGGTTTTTTCTTGGTCAGCGGAGAAATCTCAATCGGATGATCCATGATAAAGGTCGGCTGAAGCAAGTGTTCTTCTACGAATTCCTCGAAGAAAAGATTTAAGATTTCACCCTTCTTATGTCTTTCTTCATACTCTACATGATGCTCGTCCGCTACTTTTCTTGCTTCCTCTAAAGTGTGAATTTCGTTAAAGTCCACATTTGCATATTTCTTTACGGCATCTACCATAGTGAGGCGCTCAAACGGCTTGGAGAGATCGATTTCCAAATCTCCGTAATGAAGGATTTCGGAACCGTTTACTTCTTTTGCCACATGGCGGTACAGATTCTCGGTCAAATCCATCATGCCATGGTAGTCGGTGTATGCCTGATACAATTCCATGAGGGTAAATTCCGGGTTATGTCTAGTGTCCAATCCCTCGTTTCGGAATACTCGTCCAATTTCATATACACGCTCCATACCACCCACAATCAGTCTCTTTAAATATAATTCCAGAGAAATGCGCAGATGTAAATCCTCATTTAAAGCATTAAAATGGGTATCAAAAGGTCTTGCGGAAGCACCACCAGCATTCTGCACAAGCATTGGTGTTTCTACCTCCATGAAGCCTTCTCCGTCCAGATAATGGCGGATACTGCTGATTACTTTGGAACGTTTGATAAAGGTTTCCTTTACATCCGGGTTCATGATAAGGTCCACATATCTCTGACGATAACGCACATCCGTGTTGGTCAGTCCGTGGAACTTCTCTGGAAGGACATTTAAGCTCTTGGAAAGTAATGTCACTTCTGCGGCATGAATCGAGATTTCTCCGGTCTTGGTCTTAAACACCTCACCTTTGATACCGATGATATCACCCACATCATATTTCTTAAAATCCTTATAGGATTCTTCTCCGATGCTGTCTCTTGCAACATAGGCCTGGATGCTGCCCTTTAAATCCTGCACGTTGCAGAAAGAAGCTTTACCCATAACACGCTTAAACATCATACGTCCGGCAACGGAAACAATCTTGCCTTCCATTTCCTCATAATTGTCCTTGATGTCCGTGCTGTGATTTGTCACATCATATTTTGTAATCTGAAACGGGTCCTTGCCGTTTTCCTGAAGTTCTTTTAATTTATCCTGGCGCACCTTGATTAACTGGTTAATATCCTGTTCCTGTACGTTCTTTTGTTCCGCCATTTTCAATTCTCCTTCATTTTAAATTATCTAATCCTAGTTGGAACGCTGAATCTCCAACACCTTGTATTCCAGCTCTCCTACATGAGTCTCTACCTTTACGGTATCACCGACTTTTGCTCCGAGCAGCGCTTTTCCTACCGGAGACTCATTGGAAATTTTACCTTTTAAGCTGTTTGCTTCGGTAGAACCAACGATTTTATATTCCAGTTCTTCATTTTCTTCTACATCAAGAATCTTTACCTTACATCCGATGCTGATTTTGTCTAATTCTACTTCTTCCTCAACAACGACTTCGGCATTTTTTAAAATTTTCTCGATATCCTCGATACGCGCTTCGATATCACGCTGTTCATCCTTTGCTGCATCATACTCTGCATTCTCAGACAAATCGCCCTGTTCTCTGGCTTCTTTGATTTTCTGTGCCACTTCTTTTCGACGCACAACCTTTAAGTCCTGCAATTCTTCTTCCAGCTTCTGCAATCCCTCATAGGTTAAAATGTTTTTCTTATCCATCTTTGCTTCTATCCTTCCTGTTTTTTCTTTCTATTTTTTCTGAAATTCCGCAAAAACACGCTCGGAATTCTCACTTTCTTTTCTTCGGTCTATCCCTTTAACAATCACAGTATTATACCCGATAGGCACCACAATGTCAAGGTTTTCACCCTTTTTCCAGGGTATTTTATAGATAGGAATATAACACAGCCCTGCTACTTTTTCCGATGTGCAAAAATGACCTTCCCGTTCAAAATCAAGAAGCACATTTCCGCGCAGTGCCATAAGCTCCGTCTTGCCCATCTTATTTTTCTGAAAAATGGACACCATAAGCCCATTTTCTTCCTCCATCTGCACTGCATAAGAAAAGAATGCCTCCGGGCGGTCAGTGATGATGGCAAGTGCATTTAAATCGCGCTCCAACTGATGTAGTACGGTAAAAATATCCTCCTCCATCAATAGCAGCTCCGGCTTTTCCTCGTCGATAAGTATGGGGGAAAAATCACGATAACTGATATTTTTCTTCAAAAGAATCTGCTCCATGATACCTCGGAATATAGGAAGATAAGGGTTTTCCTTCCATTCTTCTTCCGTCTCATTGCCCTTTTTCTCCTGCGCCTTTCCTTTTCTCATGCACGTTTCTATTTTCTCAAAGAGAATCCGAAACAGCCTGTCTGCCACCATTTTTCACGCCTCAAGCGTTTTTTTCATTATATGTCAAAAAGCGGTGTAATAATTCCTCCAACTGGTCATAACTCTCCACTTCATTAAAGGCACTCCGAAGTCTGGACGCATTTTTATAGCCTGCTGTGTACCACGCCGCATGCTTGCGGATTTCTCTCATTCCTGTATAATCTCCTTTAAATGCAATCTGCATTTTTGCATGGCGCAGAATCATTTCCGCCATCTCCTCCGCCGACGGCTTTGACAGATGCTCTCCGGTCTTAAAATAATGTAATATCTGTTTGAATATCCATGGATTTCCCTGGGCGCCCCTGGCAATCATAAAGCCATCACACCCGGTTTCTTCTCCCATGCGAATAGCATCCTCTGCCGTTAATATATCGCCGTTTCCGATGACCGGAATTTTCACTGCTTCCTTTACTTGTCTTATGATATCCCAGTCCGCTTTTCCAGAATAATACTGCTCCCTGGTGCGCCCGTGTACAGCAACCGCTGCCGCACCACTCTCCTCAGCGATTTTTGCAAGTTCTACCGCATTGACATGGGCATCATCAAAGCCTTTTCGGATTTTGACCGTCACCGGCTTTTGAATTGCCTGTACGGTCTTTTCTATGATTTTTCCTGCAAGAACGGGATTTTTCATCAACGCAGAGCCGTCACCGTTGTTTACAACCTTCGGCACTGGACAACCCATATTGATATCCAGAATATCAAACGGCCGTTCCTCAATCCGCTTTGCCATCTCGCTCATGATATCCGGGTCGGAGCCAAATAACTGCAAAGACACTGGATGTTCTTTTTCATCAATTGTAAGAAGCTGCTCCGTGTTTTTATTATTATAATAGATTCCTTTTGCACTGACCATTTCCATGCACAAAAGTCCTGCTCCCTGTTCTTTACAGAGCAGACGAAATGGCAGGTCAGTTACTCCTGCCATCGGTCCTAGTATCAGATTATTTTCTAAGGTCACATTTCCAATCTGTAATGTCTTCACTTCATATCCTGCCATTATCTTATTCCTTTTTCTGCCGTTCAAAAATGAAACGCATTCCCTGTAAGGTCAGGTTGGAATCATAAATATCAATGCTTTTTGTCTCTTTTGCAATGATTTTACCAAGTCCACCTGTAGCAACAACCTTGATATCGGAAAGACCGGATTCCTCCTTCATATGCTTTACGATATAGTCTGTCTGTCCTATCTGTCCGTATACCAGTCCTGCCTGTATGCTGCTGATAGTTTCTCTTCCAAGAATTGAAGCGGGTTTTTTAATCTCAATTTCCGGAAGCTTTGCCGTGCCTTCACAGAGTGCCCTGGCAGAAAGACGAATCCCCGGTGAAATCACGCCTGCCAGAAAAACCCCATCTTTGTCTACCAGATCATAGGTCGTTGCTGTTCCATAATCAACAACGATTACCGGGCCGCCGTATAACTCATACGCGCCCACTGCATCTACGATACGGTCCGCACCGAGCTGACGGGGATTTTCCGTGGCAATCTTTAGCCCGGTCGTAATTCCCGGTTCTACTACCACCGGAGTCAGATTAAAATATTTTATCATCGCACTGGTCAAAGAATGCATGACATCCGGAACAACCGAAGAAAAGATCGCACTATCCACAGCATTCGGACTAATGCCGTTATTGGTAAGGAGATTCCGGATTTCCGTTCCATACTCATCGGATGTTCTTGGCAGCTTTGTCGTCATTCGGAAGGTCGTTACCAACCGTTCCCGTTCAAACGCTCCCAGCGTAATATTTGTATTTCCCACATCTACTGCTAACAGCATTTTTACTCCTCCTTCAGGCCTTCTCCCAAGAAAAATACCCGGTAGTACATTTGCAGTGCTTCCAAAAGCTCCTGTTTTTCGTTCCTTAATTGTTTAATTTTTAACACACTTCCGATTTCATCGTAGAGAAGATCGCCCTCCTCCACCTCCGTGCGGAATTCCAGATTTCCTTCCGCGTCAAAAATAAGCTGCAACGTTCCGCCTACATCCTCCGTAAACAGCACACACATAATCTGCAATTCCTCTTTTATGGCCTCCGGCAATCTGGAGAACTCACGATTCAAATAAAATTTCCTCGTATATGAACTGGAACCGCATAATACTATTTCGTTTTGAAACATATATGACTACTCCTTACCACTTTTTCGTATTTTTCAGATTTTCATCTATAAATTTGATGTACTCTTTTCTTGCCACATCTTCCGTATGCCCGCTATACCATGCAAAAGATTCTTTCAAGCCCTCTGCCAGACTTTTTGTTTCCGGTAACAGCTTTTCCTGTTTCGATACATCCAATGCATATTCATAATCATAAAAGCTAAAATAATCTCTCTGATTTTCATGATTCTTCACATACACTTTTTCAAGCGGCGCACCCACTGCCTTGTAACACAGCTCTACAAAGGTGTTAATATCCACAGACTCCTTGTTTCCCACATTTAAAATATGCTCTTTCGGATGCTTTTCTAAAATGCTTTCCATGACTTTGCACAAATCCTCTACATGGAAAAACTGCAGTTTCATACTCCCATCCTTCGGGATATAAAATTTTCTTCTTTGTAACGCACATTCAAACACAAAAGGCTCCCGATAAAGATTCTGCATTGGTCCATACAAATACGGCGGTCGCAAAATATAAGCATCCTTTACTTCGGAAAGTAGATACTGCTCCGCCTCAATCTTATCCGTTCCATATTTGCCCCAGATTTTATTTGCTCCAACCTTCTGTTCCTCTGTAAAAGGTTGTGAATTGGTCTCCGGGTAAACCGCCGAGGAACTGACAAAAATATAGTCCTTTACCTCATTCAATCCGTCAAGCAGATTTTCCACATCTTTTCTGTTATATCCGCACACATCCAGTACTGCGTCAAAATGATATGGCCTTAATGCATCTTCCAGGTGATTCCTATCCGCACAGATTAGATGTACCTGTTCCAACTGCTTTTTCGTGTTCCGGTTTAAAACATAAACTTCGTATCCCTTCCTGCTGAAATAATCTGCAACAAATTTACTGACAAAAACAGTCCCTCCGGTAACCAAAATTCGTTTCATAATATCTGATACTCTCCTTTTTTAAAGAACATTTCATAGATATTCTGCATTGCCTTTGCTGCCCTTGCCCCGACAACTTCCTTTTGAATCGGAAGACACAAAATCTCATAGCCAATATTTCCATCCGCCACTGTATACACGCCGGTTTCCACAAGCCCATTCTTTAAATAGAAATGCTTTCTGCGCACTCTTTCTGTTTTCTGAGCGTCATTCTCCGCCTCGTCCAGCCTTTCAATTTCCAGTAAAATGGCTTCCGCCTCTTTTAAAGTTTCCCGGATTTCTTTTAAAACTCTGCTCCCTATTCCGCCACCGCGGGCATTTTTATCTACTGCCAGATAATCCAAAAGCCATCCGTTTCCAACATTCGGTTTTTCAAAAATAGCGTATGCCAGCCGCTTTGTTCCGCTCTCATCATAAAATCCATATGCCCTGCAGGTCTGCTGCTCGTATAAATGCGAGAGCAAAGACAGGGGTTTTATCTCTTCTGCGGGAAAGTCCTCCTGCATATTTGTATGAAATAATTCTTCGATTTGCTGCCACTCAAGCTGTTTTATCATAATTCCTCTTTCTATACATATCCATACACGCCCCGTACCGACACTTCTCCTGCCGACACCAGTCTGCGCGCTTCCCAGGTATCCACAATCAGCTCTCCACGCTCGGTAATGCCCATCGCCTTTCCCTCATAAGGTTCCTTCGGGTCTAAAACCCGCACTTTTTCGTTGCGGTTAACCAAGTATGAATCATACTCTTTTACAATTTTGCTCAGATCCTGTGTCTCAATATACAAATCGTAATAATATTCAAATTCTTCCCAGATAGTCTCAATCAGCATGGCGCGATTAATATGTTTCCCACTTTCCAGATAAATGGACGTGGCGATATCCTTGATTTCCTCCGGAAATTCTTCGTTATGTACATTAATTCCCACACCAATTACAATGTAGTTTACATAATCCATCTGCGCACTCATTTCCGTCAGGATACCACAGACCTTTTTCCCATGAATCACAATATCGTTTGGCCATTTGATCTGCACCGGAAGATCCGCTATTTTCTGGATTCCCTTTGCAACTGCCATTGCAGTAACAAGCGTAAGCATTGAGGCATTCCCCGGTTCAATCTCCGGTTTTAACAAAAGCGTCATAAAAATTCCGGTTGCGGCAGGAGATTCAAAACTTCTGCCCCGTCTTCCCCGTCCGTTTTCCTGCTTGTCCGCCACCACTAGCGTACCGTCCGGCGCCTCTTTCTCACCGAGACTTTTGGCCTGAGTATTGGTAGAGTCTGTCACGTCATAATAATAGATTTCATTTCCAACCCATTTTGTTTTCCGAATGCTGACCAACTCATTTTTACTCAAAATGTCCGGCGTTTTCGTCAGATGATAGCCCTTGTTCTGCACCGATTCTATCTCATAGCCTTCTTTTTTCAACTGATTCATAGCCTTCCAGACTGCTGTTCTGGAAACACCGAATTTTTCGCAAAGTTCCTGACCGGAAACATAACCATCTGTTTCCTTTAAAATCGTTAAAATTTCCGCTTTCATACATATCCCTGCTTCTCTTAGCGTTCTTCAATGACTGCAAAATTATGCCAATGTCGCATACATGACTGCTTTTATCGTGTGCATACGGTTTTCCGCCTCGTCAAATACCACAGATTTCTCGGATTCAAATACTTCATCCGTGACTTCAAGTTCAGAAAAACCAAACTTTTCGTATACTTCTTTGCCGATTTTCGTCTTTAAATCATGGAATGCCGGAAGACAATGCATAAAAATTGCCTGCTCTCCTGCAATATCCATCAGCTTTTTATTTACCTGATACGGCATCAGATCCTTTAAACGCTCTGCCCATATTTCATCCGGCTCGCCCATAGAAACCCAGACATCCGTATATACCACATCCGCGCCCTTTACATCATTCACATCTTCAGATAACGTGATGCTTCCGCCGTTCTCTGCTGCTACCTTTTTGCAGTAATCAACCAATTCCTGCTCTGGGAAATATTTCTTTGAAGTACATGCCACAAAGTCCATGCCAAGCTTCGCACAGGTCACCATCAGAGAATTTCCCATATTATAGCGGGCATCTCCCATATATGCCAGTTTTACACCTTTGATACGTCCCAGATGTTCCCGGATGGTCAGCATATCTGCCAACATCTGTGTCGGATGAAATTCATTGGTCAGGCCGTTCCAAACCGGCACTCCTGCATATTTCGCCAGTTCCTCCACGATTTCCTGACCATAACCACGATACTCAATACCGTCAAACATCCGTCCCAAAACGCGGGCAGTATCTGCAATGCTCTCTTTTTTTCCAATCTGGGAACCGGATGGGTCCAGATAGGTCACTTGCATACCGAGATCATGTGCTGCCACCTCGAAAGAGCAACGAGTACGGGTACTGGTTTTCTCAAAAATCAGCGCAATATTTTTTCCGGTCAGCACATCATGTGCAATCCCCTTCTTCTTTTTGTCCTTTAACTCCGCCGCAAGGTCAATCATGTAAAGGATTTCATCTGGGGTAAAATCCATCAGTTTTAAAAAATTACGTCCTTTCAAATCCATTTTTCCTGCTTCCCTTCTATCTATCTAATGATTGTATTAATTTATATGTAATATTTATGAAATGACAAATCGGGCTGTCATAACTCCGACAGCCCGCTTGTATTCTCTATTTTTCGGAAAATCCTTTCCGCTTTAATCCTCTTTTGCCACTTCCACAACAGACTTTGCAAGTCCTGCGATTCCCTGAATCTCGGACGGAATGATAATCTTGGTAGCTTTTCCGTCTGCTGCCTTTGCAAAAGCTTCAATGCTCTTTAACTGCAACACATTTGCATCCGGGTCTGCTTCTTTTAAGAAACGAAGACCATCTGCATTTGCCTGCTGAATCTTCAAGATAGCCTGCGCCTGACCTTCTGCCTCACGCATAGTTGCCTCTTTCTTTGCTTCGGCGCGTAAGATAGCTGCCTGCTTCTCTGCCTCTGCTTCGAGAATTGCAGATTCCTTCTTACCTTCTGCGACAAGGATTGTAGATTTCTTCTCACCCTCTGCTCTAGTAACTGCTTCACGTCTTTCACGCTCTGCCTTCATCTGCTTCTCCATGGCATCCTGAATAGCTTTCGGCGGAATGATGTTCTTTAATTCCACACGATTTACCTTGATACCCCACGGATCTGTGGCAACATCCAAAGATGCACGCATCTTTGTGTTAATCGTCTCTCTGGAAGTCAATGTCTCATCCAGTTCCAGATCACCAATGATGTTTCGCAATGTGGTGGCTGTTAAGTTCTCGATTGCCATGATTGGATTCTCCACACCGTAAGTAAATAACTTCGGATCTGTAATCTGGAAATATACGACCGTATCAATCTGCATGGTAACGTTATCCTTTGTGATAACTGGTTGCGGCGGGAAATCCACTACCTGCTCTTTTAAGATTACTTTCTTTGCGACACGATCCAAAAACGGCACCTTAAAATGGAGTCCAACACCCCAGGTAGCCAGATATCCGCCCAAACGCTCTACTACCAGCGCATGTGCCTGCGGAACGATTTTGATACAACTTACTAAAATAATTAATACAACTACAATCAGAATAATAAATGCAATCAATGCACCCATTTCATAATCCCTCCCTGATTTTTTTTATCATTCATTAACCATCTTACTATATTTCATTTGAGAATACAACAAATTCTTTTCCGGGACAGGCTATTTCCTATGTAAAAAGCACAGACCATAATCCCCTGCCAAGTATACGCTCTGCATGAAATTATGGTCTGTTGTTTTATTTCCGGTCAAAGACCGTCAACGTTCTTTTTAGCTAGAAAAATACATGATTTCCAATCACAACGCCTGCACGCCCGGAACTTGCCCGACGGAAGGATACGCATCCACCCGTGTTATCCGTTCCATTAATCGCTTCCTGCGCTGCCTGCATACAGCTTCCGCTGACACCGCTTGAAATCACACCTGCCAGACTGGATGCTGTGGTGAACTGTCCGCTCTGGTATACAACACCGGAAATGGAACCCGGATAGCTTCCGCTTCTCACGCGGTTCATAACTACTGCTCCGACCGCAACTTTTCCTTCGTAACACTCAGAACCAGCTTCCAACTGAATCAATGCTGCAAGGAGCGTCACATCATCCGTAGATGCTGCCACCGCTTCTTTCTGGGTAGTCGCTACACCGCCCTGACTTGCTTTTTCTGCCTCGGCAGCCTGCGCTGCCCGTTCTTCTTCTATGGAAATCGCATCTCCTACAGCAATATCTACATCTACATATGGTGCGGATACATACGCGAGCTGATCGTCATATTCCACCGCAACCCATCCTTCGGTACTTTCTGCTTCTGTATCTACTGTAAGGATCTGTCCCTCATACACCGCATCAATGACTGTAGAAGTCTCATTCGGCTCTGTTCTAAGGCGAAGTCCTCCGGTCATGACCGTGGCCTCTGTCTGACAATCCTTTTTCGCCAGATCATAAGCATCCAGCCCAAAGGCACAATAATCGTTTAATACATATCCGTCTACCGAACCGGATTTAATGTGGGTCCAGTTATCTCCTCTCTCCACAATCTCCGCTGCATCGCCCTTATAAAGCTTACCTACGATTTCAGCATTTTCATCTCCGGCGGAACGAATATTCAAATATTCATTTACACTCGGCATCACACGGTTTGCCCACTCTGCTTCTTCCTGCTTTAACTGCTCTGTTACTGCATCGGACTGAATAGCGTTCGCTGTATTCTCTGTCACAACCGCTTCACTGGAAACGCTGCCATCTACGCTTTCATCCAACACGTTCTCCTGTGTCTGCGCATCTGTCGCATCTGTTTCTGTCATAACTGCAGCATCTGTCTGTACATCTGCATTGACTGCCTGCACTTCCGGTGCTTCTTCCGAATTGTTTTCCGGTGTCTGCTCCGATGCCTGTGGAATTTCCTGTGCATCCTCTGTGTTCTGCTGTACCGCATCCGTAATATCTGCCGACATGGCTCTCGTCACATCCGGCTGTAAGGTTTCAGTTATGTCTGTCTGTGCTGTCACATCCGTGCTTTCAGCTCCTGAAGCTGCAACCACTTGTGTATCTGCCTGTTCAATACTTACATCTACTCCGCCCTTTTCTACCGTAGCCATCTGCAGGGTAATTCCTGCTAATGCGTTATGGTTTTCTCCGTCCGCTACAGCTATGGTCTCGGAAACTGTATTTGTATCTGCATTCGAAACAACCTGACTTGTAACTGAGGTGGTTGTCGTCATCACTATCAGCATTCCTGCTACGATAGAACCTTCAACCACTTTCCTGTTTAAATTCATATTTCCCTCCATATTTTGCATAGTGCTAATTATTGAAATAGTATTACACTCATATGATGATTTATGCAATTTTATTACATTTGTTACGAATTTGTTACAAACGCGATTATAACAGAGAACGATAGCTTTGTCAAGCTGAGGGCTGTTTTCCTCGTCGCCATAACAAAAAGTCCCCCGCCAGCATCCGCCGACGAGGAACTCTTCTTTCCTTCTGACTTTCGTATATACAGATTAAATATTTAACAGATCACTGAACTCTTTCAGTGCTCCATCTGTCTCATGTGCAAGTACGCGTTTTGCCAACACTTTACCAAGCTGCACACCTTCCTGATCGAAGCTGTTGATGTTCCATAAGAACCCCTGGAACATAACTTTGTTTTCAAAATGTGCAAGTAATGCTCCAATTGTCTTAGGAGTTACCTGATCCCCGATAATGATGCTGGACGGACGTCCACCTTCAAAGTTCTTGTTCTTGTTCTCATCTGATTTTCCACATGCAAAAGCAACAATCTGAGCTGCTACGTTTGCGCAAAGCTTCTGCTGACTTGTGCTTCCCTGAATCACAACATCGGTACCAATCTGGCTGTTCTTAAATCCAACAAACTGAAGCGGTACAATATCAGTTCCCTGATGAAGTAACTGGTAGAAAGAATGCTGTCCGTTTGTTCCCGGCTCACCAAAGATGACCGGACCGGTCGGATAGTTTATACGCTCACCGAAACGGTTTACAGACTTACCATTGGACTCCATATCTAACTGCTGCAGATGAGCAGGGAAACGGTTTAATGCCTGAGAGTACGGAAGCACTGCTGTACAAGGATATCCAAGTACATTGCGCTCATAAACTCCAATCAATGCATCCAACATTGCCGGGTTCTTCAATACATCCTCATTCAAAGAAAGCTTATCTTCCTCATGCGCGCCCTCTAAGAACTGCGCAAACACTTCCGGTCCGAATGCCAGGGACAATACTGCTCCACCAACTGCGGAAGAAGAAGAATAACGTCCTCCGATATAATCATCCATAAAGAATGCTGCAAGATAATCATCGCTCTTTGCCAACGGAGATGTCTCACTCGTAACAGCTACCATATGCTTGGAAGCATCTAATCCTGCACTCTTTAAAGCATCTTTAACAAATGATTCATTTGTCAAAGTTTCAAGCGTTGTACCTGATTTAGAAACAAGTACAAAAAGGGAATGAGCGACATCAATGGAATTTAAAACTGCTGCTGCATCATCCGGATCCACGTTACTGATGAATTTTGCTTCCATCTTAAATGTATTATTCTTCTTTGCCCAATTCTCAAGTGCTAAATAAATAGCACGCGGGCCAAGGTCACTACCACCGATACCAATCTGAACAACTGTTGTAAATTTTTCTCCAGCCGCATTTGTAATCTCTCCGGCATGAACTTTGTTTGCAAAATCCGCAATTTTCTGCTGCTGCTCTTCATAAAATTTACGTTTATCAACACCATCTGCCTGAACAGCATCACCTAACTGTCCACGAGTCATATGATGAAGCACGAGACGATTCTCTCCGGTGTTAACTACTTCTCCGTTATAAACTGCTTTGAATTTTTCAGAAAGCTGTGCTTCCCCTGCAAGTTTTACAAGAGCCTCTAATACCTTATCATCTACCTGCTTTGCAGCATAATTGTAAACAAAACCTTCTGCCATTGGAACGCTGTAATTTTTGACACGAGCTGCACCATTTTCTCCAGCCATAGCCTCAACAAGATTTACACGTCCTACTTTTTCAAGTTCCTGAAAAGCAGTAAGTGTATCTAAGTTGTTCCAGGTAACCATAATAGATTCCTCCTTATACATTGTATAAATTTTCATTTTTTACTTTTTTAGCTCCTGTGATTATACACTTAAATGAACCGGAGTTCAAGCCTATCCAGCCGCGTCGAGGCAATTTTTTCGTTTTTTTTCGTTTTTTTCTTTATCTTTGTTTCCAATCAAGGGAAAATTTCCTGTAAAACCGCATCAAATACGGCTTCCTGCTCCTTTTTCTCTCTTTGTTCTATCGCCTCTTTATATGCCTCCCGCTCACGCCGTTTTTCATTCGCAATTTCAACCTCTTTTTGCTCATTTTCGTCCATCAATCTTTCAAACTGGGCTACTATATTTTCATCCATAAGCTCCATCTTCTGCCGGATCTTCTTCGTCTGCCGCAGATACTGCAGCATCACGACAAGCAACAAGATACACACTGCCAGGATAAATACTCCGCTGTTCCTTTGTAAAAACTCCACTGTCTGATGAAAACTCTGCATACTAATACCTCCTATTGCTTTTGCTGACTATCCAAAGTCAACTGTTTTCCTTTTCATTATAAAAAAGTAAAACCCTTTTGAAAAGTAGGCTCGTCCCACTTTTCATCGCATATTCACCCTCTTTTTCTCATGTTTCGGGCGAATTTTTTTTTCTTTTGCACCAAACAGTTTTTTTCTCCACAAAGCGCAAAAATCTTTTCTTGACTTTTTACACGGACAGTATAATATAAAAAATGAAAAAATAAGAAGAAGGTATCTGCATGAAAAAAATTGTTTTAACCGGAGGCGGAACTGCGGGACATGTTACCCCCAATATTGCTCTGCTCCCAAGCTTAAAAGAACATGGCTATGAAATCAGCTATATCGGCTCCTATACCGGTATGGAAAAGCAGTTGATTGAAGAACAGGGAATCACCTATTACGGTATTTCCTCCGGCAAACTGCGGAGATATTTTGACATAAAAAATTTTTCTGATCCGTTTAAGGTAGTAAAAGGCTTCAGTCAGGCTGTCGGTCTGCTCCACAAGCTGAAACCAGATGTCGTATTTTCCAAGGGCGGCTTTGTCTCCGTCCCCGTCGTACTGGCAGCTCGTTTTTTACATATTCCGGCTATCATCCACGAATCAGACTTAACACCAGGGCTTGCTAATAAAATTGCCATCCCTGCGGCCTATAAGGTCTGTTGCAACTTTCCGGAAACCATTCCCTATCTTCCGGAGGACAAAGCGGTACTATCCGGTTCCCCTATCCGTCAGGAGCTTCTTACCGGGAACCGCATTTCGGCACTTGAGCTTTGCGACTTCACCGCAGAAAAACCGGTTATCCTGGCCGTCGGCGGAAGTAGCGGTTCCAAAACCTTAAATGATGCGCTGCGTGCCGTTCTTCCAAATTTACTAAAGAAATATCAGGTCATTCACCTGTGCGGCAAAGGCAACTTAGACTCCTCCCTCGGACGCACGGAGGGCTACGCCCAGTTTGAATATGCAAAATCCGAACTGCGGGATATGTTTGCTCTTGCTGATATCGTGATTTCCCGTGCCGGTGCCAACTCCATCTGCGAGCTTCTCGCCCTGCGCAAACCAAATATCCTGATTCCGCTTTCCGCAAGTGCCAGCAGAGGTGATCAGATTTTAAATGCAAAATCCTTTGAGAAACAGGGATTCAGCTACGTTTTGGAAGAGGAAAACCTAACCTCTGATACCCTGCTTGACGCTGTTAAATACGTCGATGAGCACAAACAGTCCTATATTGATGCCATGTCCAAAAGCAAACAGCTGGATTCTATTGACACCGTCATATCTTTGATTGACGAAGCTGCTTCCATAAAGAAAAAATAGGTTTTGTTTTACCTTAATAGAAAATGACCGGAAAGGATTTGCGTTTCATCGCTTAACCCTTCCGGTCATCTTTTTATCCTACATTTTTACGGTATTTAAAATATCCTTCATTTCATCCTCGGAAAATTCTTCATGTGTCCATTGGAGGATATCATCATTTTTTGCCCCCTTGTAACGCGGAACCACATGCACATGAAAATGGAATACGGTCTGCCCTGCTGTTTCTTCGTTGTTCTGCAAAATGTTTACACCATCGCAGTGCAGTACTTCTTTCATATGAATTGCCAGCTTCTTTGCCAGTTTCATTGCCTTTCCAGCAATCTCCTCATCAATCTCATAGAGGTTTGCATAATGCTCCTTCGGCAGAATCAGAGAATGTCCCTTTGTTGCCGGACTGGCATCCAAAATCACACGGAAATCCTCATCCTCATATACCGTATTGGTAGGAATCTCCCCGTTTGCAAGTTTACAAAAAATACAGTTTTCATCCTTCATTATCTTATTTCTCCTTTTCTTTGTCGATTTTTATTGATTTTTTCTCATTGAATTTCCTTTGGACTAATGATAAACTTAACTTTATTTCAAATGTTATGATATTGGCTGGAGGTCAAAATATGCTGACAACACTCGACTATATGAATATTTTTCATGAAACCAAAAATTCCATTACACTAATCAACAGCTCGCTTCAGCTCATTGCCAAAAACCACCCGGAAGTAACCGGTTACGAATTCTGGGACGAGACCGTACAAGAGCTTTCTTATTTAAAAGAACTTATCGCAGAACTGTCACAAAGCCGGGCCGGTTACCCTTTAAATCTCTGTCCCGTAGATATCTATGCTTTTACCAGTGAAATCCTTGATTCCATCCGAAGTCTTTCCGAGAATCAGAATTTTTCCTGTAAAACAAACATCGAAGAAAATCTTCCTTCCGTTTTCATTGACTCTCTACGCATTAAACAGGCGCTAATCAATCTCTTGAAAAACGCTTATGAAGCTATGGACAGAACCGGCACCGTTCAACTTAACATTTACCGAAAAGACGACTTTCTGCAAATGGATATCATTGATTTCGGAGGCGGCATCCCTGATAATATCAAGGATACCCTCTTTGACATTTTTGCGACCTCCAAGGAGTACGGCACCGGACTTGGGCTTCCCATCACGCGCCAGATTATCGAAGAACATTCCGGCAAACTGCTCTATGAATCCCGTCCGGGAGATGGCTGTACCTTTTCCATCCTGCTTCCTTTGGACCCGAGCACCCGTTCTACTCAAAAATAAAAATTTCATCCAGCATACGCAGCACCTTAAAATTCCCTTTTGCTGTCATATCGCCCGTCATAAAAGCTCCCTGGAACGTAGAACGTCCCGCGATAATATTTTCCATCACAGATGCTGTCATTCTCGCTGAAACATCCGCTTCTTCCAGGTCTGCTTCTTCCTGCGTTTCATAATCGCAAAGCAATTCTCCATCCTGTATTTTTACCACAAGCGGCTGCTTTTTTCCTTCAATGCGGAACTGATAGACCGCATCAAAATCTTCCTTTTTTACATAATGAGATTCCAAATCTATAATATAATCCCTGTTATCTTCCTGTCCCGATTGTCCTAACATATCCTTAAACATGGAAGCCAATTCTTCAATATCCTCTTTTTGCTTCTTGACATAAGTATCATCCGCCACATATTTGGATAACTGTTCGGTCTCCTGAGGCGTCAGTTCCATCTGCTGCGTCCGAAGCACAGAACGTGTCACCGCCTGATTGCTGGTCGGCAGCCCTTTTACCTTCTGGGAAATTGTTCGATACAGGTTTTCCGCTTTCTTCTCAATAATAGAGGAATATTCCTCATTCATTTCAAAAGAAACCAGATCCTCCACGTAAGCACAGATTCCGTTACACGGAAGTCCTCCTAAAATATCCCATGCATTTGCAAGCGTGATCTCCGCTTCTCTTTCTCCATAAGTGGTTGACATAACTACAGGCTGCATATACATATTCTGCAACTTTTCCTTATCTCCGTAGAGCCAGCATGCATCCAGAAACTGCTGCATATAACCACCAATTCCAAGCCACTCTACTGTGGTCGCAAGAATAATCCCGTCTGCATCCTTTAATGTCTGCGGCAGCGTAGAAATACTGTTCTTATATTCATGAATATCATAACGATCTACCGTCACCCGCAGCTCCTGCAGCACTTCCTGCATCTTATTTATCACATAAAGCGTCGGATCATCAAGCAATCCTCTTCCGCCATAGTAAATATTAATCTTCATCTCTTGTCCTCTTTCCTGCATATTAAAAACATATATAACCAGTATATAAATTTTTCAATGTAAAATCAATCTTTTCTCCATTTCCTTCGATAAAGAAATACAGCAAGGATAAATCCGGTCAAAAGTCCTCCGACATGACACAGATTATCCACTCCTACCGTAGTAAATCCATAATACAGGCATAGCGCAATCATAATGACCAGTCCTCTGGTCGTTAATGTATCTATTTTTCCACGATTTCGGATTACAACCCAAAGCAACGCTCCAATCACACCAAAAATAGCCCCAGACGCGCCCGCAGAGACCGCCATATCTCCCGTTTTTAACATATAGGTCATAGACAACAAACCGCCACCCAAACCGGATAACAAATAAATAAGCAGGTATTTTATTTTCCCTATCTCTTTTTCCAACTTATCTCCAATAAAAAACAGTACAAACATATTATTGAAAAGATGCAAAAAACCAATATGAATAAACATACTGGTAAACAGCCGATACCACTCATGAAGCGAAATTACAAGAAGCGGATACATTGCCCCATGCTCCATCAGATATTGCCCGTCCTGTGTATTTCCAAACAACTCCATGATTATCCAGGCTATCACATTTATGCAGACAATAACCGTATTTACCCAGGATGCCTGTTTCCAGTTTATCTTGTAAGACTTACGCCTCTGCATTTTTTCCTCTCCGGCTTTTTTATCGGAAAGCACCTGTATTTTCCTGTTCAATCCATAGAATTCCCCAGGCTGGTTTTCATAAATGATAAGCCTTCCCGTCCTCTCCTCCAAAAGCCAGATTCCACACATTTCATTACAGAGAATGCGGTACTTCTCCACATTTGCCGTGATTGCGAGACACAGAATCTCAACCTGGTAAACAGGCATTTCCTCTGTAATTCCGGGTACTTTTCCATGTGAAAGAAAAAACAGTTCCCGGATATGATCCTTCATACTGGCACAGACCGCTGCATTCATCTGAAATGTGTCGTGATCCAAAATTCCAAGAACAACCTGTACCGTTCCGTCCTGATATTTATAATAAACGCCCGCTTCCTCCGGCTGGACTTTTAAAAAGCGGTATCCATCTGCTTTTAGCATCCGATCAATTTCTGCTATCAAAAAATGCACCTCTTTTTCTTTAATAACAGAAACAATAACACTTCTATTTTTTCATGTCAACTGAAAATATATTCTTCGTCTGCAAAGCGAATCCTCGCATTTTTTTGAAGCGGTCGCCGCTCTTTATAATTCAGCAGCTCTCCATCCAACCATGTACCGTTTTTGCTGTTTAAATCTTCTATAAAATACCCTCCGTCTTCCTGTCTGATTCTTGCATGAATACGACTTACCGCCGCAGATTTTAGCTGCCCATTTACACTCCCCTCCTTCGTTCCAATCAAAAATTCATCTGTTTGTATCAAAAAATCATCTTCTTCATTTCTTCCATTATAATTTAGTTTTCCTATAATCCCTGTAACGTCAGAAAGCAATACCGTCGGATTATCCGATATTGGTTCTTCTTCCTCCGGTTCAAAGGAAATGTGCATCGAGGCGCCACTGTCTTTCCTGTTTTTCGCTGTTTTTCTCCACTTTTCCGGTGTAAATGGCTCTTTTAACTTCTGAAACAACATGGTAAAGTTTTTTGCTTCCTTCCCACTTTCCATTTTGATACAGGAAGTAATTTTTTCCACCGTCCCTTCGTTTGCGCTCCATTCTTCCTTCTGCCATTCACTTTCCTTTTCTCTTTGTTCTTTTACCAAAGAACCTGCATCTTTTTGCGTAAAAACTTTTTTTACCTCGGCAAAATCATAATTTTCCTGCAATACAATTTCATATACCGCATAAACAGCCTCTACCGCCTGTTTATCCCTATGATTTACTTTCGGCATAATCTCCTCTATAAAATTTCGAAACTGCTCCATAGAATTTCTCTCCTGCCCTTGCAGGTAACAGAAAAAAATCTCTCCTGTCTCCGGTCGAATTGCGATTTTGTCCGGGCAAAGACAAACATAATCTTCCACCAGCAGATATTGCTCTGTCATCTGAAAACACATCTCAATCTGTGCAATCATTTTTTCCAGCAACCCATAATCCACCTGACACTGTTCCAGATAGGCATCAAGCATCTGAAGACCGTTTATTTCATACCAATACTGTAACCCTCCATCCGCTGCAATAATTTGAAACGGAAGGAAACAAGAAATCCGGTTTCTTTTTAACATTTCCATATCATATCCAGCATAGCAGTCGTTTTTTATCACCATATAACTTTGCAGAACATCTCTTTTAAAAAATACCTCCATATTTATTCCTCCATCATTTTTTCTATCCTCTTTATTTCCTTTATCTCACTGACCGCATCAAATTGCTGCACCTTTTCATAATGGCAGGATGCCTCTTTTACCTCTGTATGAAGCTCTACACCAACCCTTACTGCAAGAAGAATGAGAAACAATGCTAACGCCAGTATGATTGTCGCTTCCACCGTATAACTCGCTTTTGCTTTTCCTGTCATCCACATCATACCAGCATCCCCACATAAGAAATCAATAGAAAAGGAATAAACGGAATTTCATACTCTTTTTTCTTTCGGAAAAATACCCAAAGAATAAGCGCCCAGACTCCTGCCAACAAAAGTCCATTCAAAAACAACTCCAGATTTCTTTCAAGCCCCAGCAAAATTCCCGTATCCATCAAAATCAGTCCATCTCCACTTCCAATGCTTCCTTTAAAAACTTTTCCCAGAAGAAGGAGAACAAGCCCTATCGACATTCCCGCCAAAAGATTATAAATTCCGATTTTTTCACGGAATATATGTAAAAACACTCCTGCAATTCCTACCAGAAATATTTTATATACCCCAATCTCCCTTTTCCTTATATCTTCCACAGAACACACACCGAGTAATCCCAGCGCTACACATGATTCAATCATTCTTTTCCTCCGTTAATCTCCCGCGCATTTTGAGCATGCACCATATCCATGTACTTCCGAAAGCCGTATCAGATAAACCGTCCTTTTTAGACCGCTGCAAGAAAGACTGGAATGATAGCAACTTCCATAATCTGTAATATAAACTGCTCCTTCCTCTTTTCCACACAGTTCGCACTGTCTATAACGTTCACCTGATGCATTCCGTAATGCAGTAAGCTCCCTTCGGCTTACACTCTGTATGCTGAGATCCAGATACGCACAGTCCATACTGTTATGATATACACGACCGGTTGGTGTCACATAGACAAAACGGTCGTTGCCCGACACATCCGTCTCTCCATTATAGCCCGTCCATTTTCTGGTCTTCACCGACTGCGCAATTGATACTTCCCTGTTTCCGAAAAAACCTATGGGAAGCGGCACATCATAATTTACATACAATTCGATATAATTTCCTAAAAAAGACGACTGCACGCCATCCAAATACACGCTGCCGCAGCTTGTATACTGAACGGGACAATCTGCATCCTTTAACGCCTGCTTAAATATAATCTCCGCCGACGCCAAATCCAACAGCATTTCGTCCCCTTGTTTTTCATATGCGCATACTGCCATTTTCCGCCCGGTATATTGCAAAGCCTCCTCCACACTCTGTTCCACTTGAAGGACTCTGAAAAAAAACAGGATACTGACAAAAAAACCGGCAAACAATGGTAGCACAATGGCTGCTTCAATCGTAAACGACCCTTTTTTGCAGATGCAGAAGGGTGCCTCTTTGCCAATGAGAGAGAGTTTTCTTATTTTTTTATTGAAATGTTTGAGACATAGAGGTAATAGATAAAGAGACACCCTTCTGCACCTGCCTTTCTAACGCGAATTCAAATAGGAAATTTCTTTTTCCTGTGTAAACTGATATGCTTCATCACTCACATCTCCAATGGTAACCAACCGAAAAAACAACGGCGATGCTTCATAAGAAACCGTCAGCTTCATTTTCTGTGTCATGGAATCCATACAAATATTCGGATTTCCTGACCATATTCGGATATTTTTTTCCATGACATTCATGGCTCTGTAGTTTAACTGCTCCTGATTTTGAAAATAGAGCATTTTCTGAAGATAATCCTGATACGAAAATCCATCTTCCCGTTCTCTTGCTCTTATGTTTCCTCCAAAGGCTTCCGAGATATGATCAAGACTTGTCTCCCAGTCTTCGCTTGTTTTTATCAGTGGCAATTTGCCACCTCCAAGCAGTGTACGTATATCCACAATGCTCTCCGCATAAGCCCATGCCACAAGAATACCTGACTTTGCCAATTCTATAATTGCCGGGTTCTCGGTGAAACCTACCAATGCTGTTGCCACTGTCAGAGCCTCATTCATTTTTACCGCATCCCCGAAAAGAGATAGCAGATTGGCCGCCATACGCACCGCCAGAATCCGATACACTGCACTTTCAAGATTTTCCTGATCAGATGCTTTTCCTGCCAACAAATATTCTAATTCATAATCTAATACGCCATCTTGTCCCGGTGCAGTATAGCATCCGAAATATTTCTGCAGATACTTTTGGTATACGATTCTTTCATAAAACCCTTTGGCATAATAACCACTGCTATTCCCACACTGTTTTTGTCTGTTTTCCACAGAATCCGACAAATTTATGGCTTTTACCGACAACTGACCGGGATTTTCCACAACCTGCGTTAAAATTCCCGACGTCTTTTGCTCTTTTACAATTTCCACCGGATTTTCTACTTCTTCCAAAGGCTGTACCTCTTCTCCCTGTTCCATACGCTGTCTGTTTTCCTCAGCTTTACGTTCCCGTTCTGTCCGAATCATCACCTCCGCTTCTTCCATTTTTCCTTCCGGGTTATCTGCAGTCTCCTCCACTTCTTTTGTATTAGAAATTTTTTCATAAATCTTTTGCGCTGCCTGATATGTAATCTCATTTTTCATGGATTCCACTGCCTGGGAAAAAAACGCTGCTCCACCATCATCCGTTGCCAACTCATATTCCTCTACTACACACTGTGTCACATTCATTCGATACATATCCGCTCGTATTCCTGGAAGACCGCTTCCCTTAGGATTTAAATTCTCCTGATTTAAAATAAGAATTCGCTCCTTTAACCTCGTTAAATCAATTCTTTGCTCTCCATACCCTAAATCCAGATAAAGCAAATCATAACGCTCCCAAAGCTCAGGTTGATATTCCGCAAAAACCGACTCTGCCGAAAGCATAGCATTCATGTCCGCTTTTGTCTTAAGACCTGGAACCCTTGCAGACTCTAGCATTGTAAATAGCAAAGAAGCCACCAGCAGCATGACCAGTGAAACAAAAATGGTCACACTGCCTTTTTCTTTTCCGTACTCTTTTTTCATACTTTTTTCGACTCAGTGGTAATGGTTTTAAAGATATTGTTTACTAATGTCGTAAGCTGTTCTTTAAATATCAGTACCAGACCAATCAGCACGACAAGAATCAAAATCACTTCAACCACTCCTACTCCGTCTTCTTCTGCCAAAAACTCATTCCATCTTTTCATATTGTTTCCTCCTTATTTCTTATCATTTTTAGTTATAACTGAAAGGACATGCATGCCGGAACTAAAATCACAGCCATAACAAGCGCCAGCATAATCATCATCGGCATCAGCAGCTTTGTCCCTGCTTCTTCCCCTGCCTTTTTTGCCAGTTCCTTACGAAGATGAAAGGCTTCATCTGCCTCATCTTCTAATAACTTTGTCAATTCTTTCTGTCCTTTTCTTACATTTTGCGTAATCAAAGACACCATCTTTCGATATTGTGTCAGACCACATCTTTCCCCAAAACGCAGATATGCATTTCGCTCCCCTATTCCGTCCTGCATCTCATGATAAGCCACTAACATTTCCTCATAAACCGGGCTTTTCTTCACCTGCCCCTGCTCTGACTGGCGCTTATACGTCAATGCAATTTTTTCCCATGCAGATGCCATAGACATTCCCGCTCCCAAAAGCAGTGTTAATTTATTTACCATTTCAGGATAGGTAAACAACAATTCATTTTCCCGAAGTTCCTGCCTCTTTTTTTCATTTTCTTTGTCCTTAAATGCCAGCGCAGTCGCCGCAATAACTCCTAAAAAGGCAAACGTAACCGCTGTCTTACTCTGCTTTTCTTTCCAGATAACCGTATGTCCATCCACCGAATCCGGCAATGTATAATAGCTGCTGTAACTTGTTTCCTCATCTGCGGCTCTTATGGCAGAACTTAAATCTTCCCAAAACTGTTCTGTTTCCGAAAGCTGCGGCGGAAGAACTTTAAAATAAAATTCATAAATTTGTTCTGTCCCCTGACAGCTCATATGTAGCTTTGCCTGCACAAGTATGCCTTCCTGTGGTATATTTTCCTGTTGTATTTTTCCATCCGGCTGCATTACTTCATAATTATCAAAGTTCCATTCCGCCTGCACCAGCCCATCTTGAAGTGTTTCCGGCAAAACCACTGCTTCCCGTACTTCTTCCATAGACGGATTGCTGCCATGAAAAATCTGCTCTGCCTCTTTTACTGCCTCATCAAGTACCCTTTTTCTTTCTTCCTCTGTAAGCTGTCTCTCTGTAATCGATACAGTATAAGACTCACTCTGCTCAAGCTCCGGTATTTCTGCTTCTAGCGCCTCTGTCTTTTCCCCCTGCCCCGGCTCATTTCTTACAATCTGTTTTTCTTCATCTATTGCACTTTGCCTGTTCTCCGAAAGGTCAACTAAAATACCAAGCACTGCCGTAAGAAAAAGTATCACAGGCACCATCCTTTTCTTTTTTAAAACTCCATGCTTTTTGGCAATAATCATCCATGTGATTGCTATCACTGCTTCTATCACACACAAAACCATACTCTTTTCTCCCTTCTATACTGCTATATCCACAATCTTTTCTGCCATACGTACTGACAGAAGATAAAAAACGAGGCATACTGTCATAAAACAAATTCCTATCAAATTGCCATAAAGCACTGACAAAAATTCCGGTGAAGTAAGGTCTAAATACAGCAATATAAAAACAGGAACCGCCTGCATCACGTTCTGTTCCAGCCGTTTTGCTGCCATCACAGTCTCTATTTCCCGCTGTATTTCGATTTTATCGGCAATTTTTCCAACCGTTGTTTTTATAATTTTTACAAAGTCTCCGCCCCCTCTTTTTGCGAACAAAAGCACCTGACAAAAACTCTCCACATCCTCAATACCACTTCTTTTTGAAAAATCCAAAAGCTGTTGCTCTATTGGCTGATTGAGTGCTGTCTTTGCATTCATCTCCTGCAATTCCCGCACCATACATGATTGCTTTCCATATAATTGACGCACTTCTTTTTCTGCCTCCCGAAAGGCATTCTCCAAAGAATATCCCGCCGCCAGCGCTCCCGCCACAGCCTGTAACGTATCTTTAAATTCCACGCTTAACGTTGCTTTCTGCTGCCGGATTTTTTCTTTTCTTTTTCGCCTTAAAAGCAACGGATAAATAACAACCATTCCTGCCATAACAAAGATGGAATGATAACAAAGGTAAGCAACCACTCCTGTAAGACCTGCACTTTCCAATATAATCCAAAATCTTTCTTTGTGCGAAAAATGATAACTTTGATAATTCATGTATTCTCCCCTCGTCAAATCGCAATTCCAGCCGCAAAAAGCTTTTCTTTGTGTTTCAGTTCCCCGGTCTTTTCCCAGACACCTTCCACTCTGCCCTTTGCCTGCCCGGTTTCCCGAAAACGGAACAGCGAATGCAGTACGATTTCTCCATCTTCCATCCCATCCACCTCCATAATCTCAATCATCTTTCTGCTTCTGTCACGCAACCTTCCTAAATGCACCAGGATGTCTATTCCGGAAGCAATCTGTCCGCGGATAGCCGGAAGCGGAAGTTCCATTCCCATTAACACCATCGTCTCCAGTCTTCGCAGCATGTCCTCAGCAGAATTGGAATGTCCGGTGCTCAAACTTCCGTCATGCCCTGTATTCATCGCCTGAAGCATATCGAGCGCCTCGGCTCCACGGCACTCGCCAACGAGAATACGGCTTGGCCTTAGCCGAAGTGCCGTCCGAATCAAATCCCGGATGGAAACCGCATTTGTTCCCTGCACGTTGGCATTTCTGGTTTCTAGCCGTACCAGGTTCGGGATTCCGGTAATCTTTAATTCTGCCGAATCTTCGATTGTAATAATACGTTCCTCTTTAGGGATAAAATCAGACAATGCATTTAAAAATGTCGTCTTGCCGGAACCGGTTCCTCCTGAAATAAAAATGTTGTATCCTGCTTTTACCAACTTTTCCAAAAACGCTGCTGCTTCTTCGGAAATGGACTGATATTCTAAAAGCTGCTTCATACGCATAGGTTCCTTCGGGAACTTACGGATACAGATTGTGGAACCGTCCAGTGCAATGGGATAAAGTACGATATTTACACGGGAGCCATCCGGCAAACGGGTATCTACAATCGGATTAGATTCATTTACCATCCGGTTGTTGTTTCCCACAATCTGCTGAATGATATCCTCAAGCTTTTCCTCTGAAAAAAATTTTCCTTCCCATTCAAACATCTGACCCTTCTTTTCATAGAAGATACGTTTGTGTCCATTCACCATAATTTCTGTAATTTCCTCATCTTCTATCAGTTCCTGCAAAACATCCAGCTTGCGAAGGGAATTAAATACATTCCTTGTAAGCAATTCCCTGTTTTCCAATGTCTGAATCCGCCCTTTTTTGCTTTCTCTTATTTCTTTTTGTATCAGATTTAATATCTCCTCATCACTGATATCTCTGGAAACATCCATCTGCTCTAAAACCCGTCTTCGAATTTCATTTACCTGCTCACTCAAACCCTTTTCCTCCCGTAAACTGTTTTCGAATATAATCACCAAATTCTCCCCATTCCAGTTCCTGCATAAAACCACCGTTTCCCGACGATATCGTACACTGCATTGTAACAGGAAGCACCTTTATCCGCTCCAGAAAAGAAGCTTCCCCATACTCCTTTGCACACTGCAGGAACTGCTTCAAACGATTTTTTGCTCCCGCTTCTTCTCTGGTCAGGCAATAAATCTCTTTGCACTGCATTAACATTTCAAAAAATCCAGACAGCATTCCGCCAAAATCCAGAACCAGCACATCATAATCTGTCTCCTTTTGCAGCCATTCTAAAAGCCTTTGATAATCCGAAGATTCCGCCTCCCGCAACAATTCTCCAAAAAACACCGGCGGAAGATAGGAAACCTCCCCAAACTGATGTAGCATACTCTCGAAACGAAGCTTCAAATTTTTTTCTTCCTGCCGCAGATAAAACAAAAAATCTCCCAGATCTTCCCTGTATTCTTCTCCAAAAAGCCCCGCAAAGCCCGCACAATCCATAAAATTTAAATACAGCACACGTTCCGTTTCAGCCCGGATTTTCGCATATCCCATCGCCAGATACATCTGCATTGCATCCTGATGCGGCGAATAAAAAGCCGCAATTGTTTTCTTCCCGCCCGGATAAAACACATGCCTATCCTCCAGCCTCTCTCCTGCCATCCCCAAAAGATGCCGCAATATTTCTTCAATCTTCTGGTATTTGCAAATATGCGGATAGGCACTGTACTCCTCTGAAACCAGTTCCTCGCAGAATACAGCAAAAATCACGTCTGGATGATTCAAAATCTCCGGTGCAAAAAAATCCTCCGTCATGAGCACAATTTCGATTTTCCCAGCCTCCAGCCCCTCACATAGACCCTTTTTATCGGAATAAACCGCAATTTCAAGATTTTCCTTCTGATTTCCCTGTAAATATTTCAAAAGTTGGTTGCAATACATTTCTTCTTCATCACAAATTGCAGCAATTACTTTTTTCAATACACCACCTCCCATAAATAGTACAGATACCCTGCCAAAATAGGGACTGAGAAACAAATCACGTCCTGCCTGCTTCTGCTTTCCCGATAACAGGTAATCTCGCGTGTACGGACCGTGCATCCTATATATTGCAAAAATTCCCACATTTTTCGCATCAGACTGCGGTCATAAAGCAAACGTACCATTGATATTCCCGCCCCAAAAAGAAATGCGAAAACAATACAACTGCACAACCCTTTGAAATTTAAAAAACTTCCAATAACTGAAAATAATTTGATATCGCCTGCGCCAAGCGCATGCATCAGAAATAAAAGATAAAATAGGATAACCGGAAATGAGATATCTCTAAGAAATAAGAAAATTCCTACTACGCCACGTTCTATTACCCGGAACAACAAACCCAGTCCGAGCCCCACAAAAATCAGCCGGTTACTGATTTTCTTTCTGCGCAAATCCATCCACACCGCTGTCACCAACAACTCAAGCAATGTCAGATATTTTAACACTCTGCCTCATCACCTCGCTTTTGTAAGATGAATTATACGGCATAAATTTGCATTTGTACATGTCGTTTCGCGAAAGTTTTAAAAAAATTGACAAAAAGATATTCCATAGAGCAGTGCGAAACCTCCTGCTCCAAGTGTACCTAGTGTCAATGCACTAAAAGGATTCATTCCGACACTCACCGGAATACCCTGCGCCGCAAAATAGCCATTTAAAAAATAGACGCAGACCAGACCGCATACCATGCGGACAAAAAAATTCAATATCATTTCTCCCTTTTTTTTAATCATGCCAATCAGCAGAATCAGCATGCACATACCAAGAATCACAACGATGCCATATTTTTTTTCCATATACCAGCCGAAGCCTCTCCCTGAGTTCCCTTCTATATATACATATACGGATTTTTTTTAATTTATTCTTATTTTTGTATAGAATGGAGATTTTTGCTTATACTTAGTAAAAAGAAGATTTTTCCCATAAGAAAGCGGGGGATATGATTGTTTCAGTTATCCAAAAACAACCGAAAAAATGATAAACGTTATATGCTTTTATTAGATGATCTTGCCCGTACAAAAAGCGATCTGGAAAGCGCCTACACCAATTTTGAAAACATGGTAGAACCGGATTTAATCGATGCTTCCATTTACGAGGTAAAAGCCGTGCAGATGCGGTATCAATTTCTGCTCAGCTGTGTAAAACAAATAGAGGATTCTTATACAAAGAATCCTCTGGAAGCTTCTGACTCCTGAAAATTTTCATTTAAATTGTTTTTTCCATAGGTCATGCCTGCATACACCTGCTGTGTATTATGCATAAGCGGTTCCGAAGTGTCCTTTTCGGCGGCTTTTGAAAAGCCCTCCCTAAGGCCGCCAAGAACCGTTTTTGCATGTCCAACTCCGGTAAGCTCATGCTTTGCCATAGATAAAGCAAGTTCCTCCCTGCAATATACATACAAAGCATACAGCGTGTCCGCCGGATTGTATTTAAAATTTAAAGAATCCTGCAACTGTACCAAAACCCTGTCAGCATGCCGCAGGGCATTTTTAAAGTCCTCGCCATCTTCCGCCGAAAAGGCGGCTTCTGCATCTGCCAGATACGCAAACAAAATGTCATACATCGTGACAACCAGACTGCTTCTGTTATCCTGACTGATTCTTCTGGTAAATTCCTGTATTTTCTCTTTTTCCATAAGCTATTTCTTCCTGTTTTTACTGTAAGAGCTGCAATACCTGCTGTGGAATATCGTTTGCCTGTGCCAAAACGGAGGTGCCTGCCTGCTGCAATACCTGCTGGTTTGCGTAATTCGTCATTTCCGTTGCCATATCAATATCTCTGATTCTGGAATATGCTGCGGTAAGATCCTCATCCGTCTGTCCAAGACTGCTGCTGGAATATTCCATACGGTTCGCATACGCACCAATTTTAGAACGCGCACTGGATACCATCGCAAGCGCTTCATCCAGAGTATCCATTGCATGATCCGCACCATTTATGGTTGTCACATCAATCGTGTCCAGGTACAGGCTCTCAGAAGAAATTTTCGGGATGCGTACACTAATCATCTGATGTTCATTGGCACCAACCTGCACATCCATCGTTCCCATATCCGTCACTTCAAGTGTAACCGGACTGTTCGCAGTTACATCAAAATCGTCATCCAGCAAAAAGTTCATGGAAAAACCGTCTTTATCTGTAATATTGATTCGATTGCCTTCTGTTGTCACAGTGGCCGTATCTTCAAAATTGGAACCTGTGCTTCCATCCGCTGCTTTCCGTATCAATGTTACTTTCGCATCTTCTCCGAACTCTGGTGTCCCTGTCACGTTTGTAGTCGTGGATTCATCTGTTTCAATAACTGTAACTTTATAGGAAATATCCAGCTTTGCTTCACTGCCATAAGCTGCTGAAGTAAATTTTACGGTTCCATCCGCCTGAATATCTGCTTTAGCCTCGCCTTTTTCTGCACAGGTGCGGACTTTTTCTTTGATTGTTTCTTCATCATCAGTAGATTCGATTGTTACTTTATATCCGTTAATATTAAGCTCTGTTTCCTCTCCATCCGCCGGTTTTAAATTGTTCATCAGCCCGGTTGCTTCATATTCTGCCTTTTTTCCAGCTTCCGTAACCTCGACTTTATATTTTCCAGTCGTCACATAATCAGAAACTGATATTCTACTTACGTTCTTTGCATAAACTCTAGTGTCCAGGGTTCCATCCAACAAAGATTTTGTATTGTACTCTGTATCTCTGGAAATACGGTCTACTTCTTCCACCAGTTTGTTAATCTCCTCCTGGGAAGCCTGCTTGTCTTCCTGGGTATTCGTATCATTTGCTGCCTGAACTGCAAGTTCGTGCATTCTCTGGATAATATTTGTGATTTCGTTTAACGCTCCGTCCGCCGTATTGAGTGCGGAAGTCGCATTCTGGGCGTTGCGGTTTGCCTGCTCGATACCATCAATCTGCTGTTTCATTTTATTGGAAATGGCAAGTCCCGCCGGATCATCCTTTGCGCTGTTAATCCGAAGTCCGGAGGATAAGCGTTCGATAGACGCGGTCAGATTACTTTCCGTTCTGAGCAACTGGTTATTTGAAATTACTGCTGAAATATTATGGTTGACTTTCATATATGCACCTCTTAATCTTCTTTGTAAGCCTCGCTTCCGTGCGGTTAACTGACACTCCCTGTCACACATCTATTTATTATATCGACTCTTTTTTGTTTTTCTTAAAGTATTTTTTCATTTTTTAAAGAGATTTTACCACTTCAAGGAAATTTTTTGCCATTGCATAAAGAGACGTTGTCTGAATTTTTGCCAATTCTTTTTCGCCTTCCTGTTTTACGGCGTTCTTTCGCTCAAAGCGGTTTAAATCCAACGTATCGCTGGTCACAAAGTCTAATGCCGCCTTTTCTCCATTACCGTTTTCCCCAGCAGCAACTCCTACTGCCTCCTCGATTGCTGCCGCATTTTCTCTTAAGAAATCTGTCGTCTCCTCTCTGTCGGAAGCAATATAACCGGAAATCCCCTCAGTAGATGCCTTTAATTCTGCCGCTACTTTTCCGAGACTGTCGGTTTCAAATGTAATATTAACCAATCCTTTTTCGGCTTCGCCACGGATAACCCGAAGATGTACGCTGGTAATCTCATTCTGAATCAAAATCGGAATCGCATAGGTCTCGTTCTTCGCCATCATGCCGCCAAGCTCAATCTGTGTGCGCATCAGCTTCATTTCTTTTACCCGCATGCTCGTTACGTTTGCGTGATCTACCAGCATAGTATTCATCACATTCTCTGCTGTTTTTTCCAGTTCTTCCTCGGCCTTTTTCATTTCCTCTGGCGTTTTTACAGCTTCTCCGTATTTTCTTAGCATCTCTGCTTTAGCCGCTTCAATATCCGTGTCTTTCTCATCATTCTTCCACGGTTCCGAAAACAGTTTGCGAAACGCACCATTTCTGTTTTCCAGATATTCCTGTGCTGCCAGTATGTGATACATCGTATTTGGAATATCATAATCCGCAAGCATCTGATAAACCTCCTCGGAGGCCTTCATACAGGTAACCATATCGCTTTGCTGCTCTCTCACATAGCTTTCCCGTTCCTCCTTTGGCACCTCTGCATTGCGAAGCTGTTCCAAAAGCTGCTCCGGTGTCATATCCGCCGGATTTGTTTCCTTCATTACCGTACGCATTGCTTCCGGTGTCAATAAATCCAGCGCAGACTTTGCACAGTTGGTCTGATAAACTTTTTCAATCTGAGCGGTAATGGATTTTCCTGTCTCAGTCAGTTCTTCCATCGTGCCAAAAGAGTCATCCACTGATACGTCCATATTCCGGTGTTTCATAGAACGCACTCCGGTCAAGAGATTTCGCATCGTAACTTCCACACCCTGCTCTACCAAAGCACCGATTACCGCACCATCTGTTTTTTCCACCTGATTTAAGAGACGGTAAATTCCAATATAGGCCTCTCTTTCATCCTCGGAGATCGCATTGTTTTGCTCCAGTTTCCACAGATATTCACTGAAACGCTCACTATCATCATTATTCAGATTGTTTTTTATCTCCTCCGCCTTCCGGTTTAACTCTGCAATGTCCATATCGAGCGGATTAACGCCTGTCTTTATCATTTCTCTTACCACTGCAGGTGAAAGGTTTTTAAACGCCCGCTGTACCTCAGCATCCGCAGCTTTCATCTGCTCTATGGAATCCTCTGTAATATCCAGGCTGTTATAGGCAAGAATCCGTACCGCACGCTCGTTGTTCTCGCTGGTTTCCATATCAAGATCAGTTAAAATATCATCCACGTTACGGAATGCCTTCGTAATGGAATCGCCTAAATCTCTCCGTGGAGCTGTCATTAATGTTTCATAGCTCTCATTTGCCCGTTTCATGGTTTCTTCCAACACACTTCCTGCATTATGTAAACCATTTAAGGTGGAAATGTCCACGCTGCGGATTCCAAGTGTATACGCAGGCATTGTCTTTAATTCACCGACAACATCCACCGTATCCGCAAACATTTTTATATTCTCTGCCGTTGCCGCCGCTCCTCCCTGCTCTAACAGGTTTTTATAATAATTGTTTTCGACGTTCTTTAATTCTTCTACCAGCTCTGCTAATGGTACAGTATCGATGGAAATTCCCTGCTTCAGCAATGCATAATTTGCCTTTGCCGTCATCGCGAGCCTGGTCTCCTCCAATTGACGTTTCGCTGTTACCAGCGCAATTTCCGTATCGGAAACCGTTTCCTGCTCCATCTGAGCAAAGACCTCTTTATACGCATCCCCACTCTGTTCATCTTGATCCGCCAGTGCATTTTGCTTTTCTGCCAGCGCGAGATTTTTGATAGTAAGCTCCATTCCGGCAGAAACAACCTTTGTGACGTCCTGTTCCGTTGCTTTTTCAATTACATCTACTGCCGCTTCCGCCATGTCTTTCATGGAATAACCGGAGATTAACATGGCATCCTTCGGGCGGTTGCCTTCTGCAATTGCAGCGGTAATGGCACAAAGCACTTCCATCCGATCTATCGGAAACTCCACTGCCTTTAATTTCTCCAGATAGCCAATGTTTTCTGCTGTTAAGGCAATATCGTTCTGGAGCATAAAATGAGCATAACCCAGAGTTTCCGTGTTTACCGAAAGCCCTGCCTGCCCAATGATGTTTTCAATCTGGGATTGCATTGCTTCATAGTCAATCCCTGCATCGCTCGGTGCACTGTAGCTGGCACTTCCGCTATACTCTGCCTTATAGAGATTTTCAATCGTCGGCGGCAGTTCGTTATCCAGCATATATTTCACAGCACCGTCTGAAAGTTCCTTCATATTCTCCGCTTGGGCAACTGCTTCTGTGGCCTCCGTGAGATTGTCCTCCGTCACGGGAAGGTCTGCCTGCTTCAGGCTTTCTGCAATCTGCGCTGCCAAGCCTGCGTTCCCCGTTATTTCCGTAAGAACTTCCTCACTCAAACCATCTCCCATACAGCTTACATCCACACCTGCTTTCGCAAGCTGCATTTTCATTTTATCCGTCACTGTAACAATGGTCTCTACTTCCGTTCCATACAAAGAAAACCCCTCGTCCTCTGCTTCTGCACAGTCCTTTGATGTCGCAGAGTTTCCGGCAAACAACATCTCATTTTTCATTAAGGTAGCGTCTAATGCGCCTGCCTGTGTCATCACATCCTCAATCGTTCCCTTTCCTTCCTCTGCCGGATTTTCATAAGTCACTGATACATTTGCAGTATTCTTCTTATAAACATCCGTAACCGATTCCGTCCGGCTTTCCGCTGTCTGAACCTTTCCTTTTATCTCCACCCCGTCCTTTGAGGTAATATCCAGAATATTTTTTTCAATTCTCATACTATGCCTCCGCATCTTTATTCGCATCTGCGAGCTATACTAATATTTATGTCGGTGAAAATGAGTAAAAACTTTAGCCTTCTATTTTTCACAGCCCCCATAATACCCAAACTTTGCGAAAAAAGCTCCTGCAGTCTTGAAAACCAAAACTGCAGGAGCCAATTTTTTATCAGTTCTTTTAATTTAATAAGAGAATACTGCCACTCCATATCCTGGCAACGGATAAGCAATAGAATATTCCTTTCCATCACACTCTGACAACTCCGCTTTATAGGAAACCGGTCGTTTCTCGCCGGAACCACCAAATGCTACGTCATCGCTGTTTAATACCAGCTTATAAGTCTTTTGTTTCGGAACACCCACACGGTAATCGTCCCGTGCCACCGGTGTAAAATTACATACGAACAGCAGATTATTCTTGCCATTTTTGCTCTTGCGGACAAAGCTGAAAATGCTTCGTTCCGCATCGTTGGCATTAATCCATTCAAATCCGTCCCAATCGATATCATTCTCATACATGCACGGATTTTTCTTATATAGATGAAGAAGCGCCTTCACAAAATTCTGCAAATGTTTATGTCTGGGATCATCTAACAAATACCAGTCTAATTCCCGTTCTTCACTCCACTCTCTGCTCTGTCCAAAATCCTGTCCCATAAACAGGAGCTTCTTTCCCTGATGTCCCATCATGAACGCATAACCAACCATCAGGTTTTTAAACTTATCATCCTCAAGACCAGGCATCTTATTTAACATGGAGCATTTCAAATGTACTACTTCATCATGTGATAACACCAGGATATATTTCTCACTACTATTATAACTCATGGCAAAGGTCATCTTATTATGATTGCCCTTTCGGAAATACGGATCAAGTTTCATATAATCCAGAAAATCATGCATCCATCCCATGTTCCATTTATAACTGAAATTGAGACCGCCTTTTTCTGCTGGTCCTGTTACCATAGGCCATGCTGTGGATTCCTCGGCAATCATAACCGCCCCCTGATTTCTTCCCGTCACCAGGGTATTGATATGACGGAAAAATTCAATCGCTTCCAGATTTTTATTTTCGCCATACTGGTTTGGAACCCACTGTCCCGCCTGTTTGCCATAATCCAGATAAAGCATGGATGCAACAGCATCGACACGCAGTCCATCCACATGGTAATGCTCCACCCAAAGCAGGGCACTGCCAATCAGAAAGTTCTTGACCTGCGGTTTCCCGTAGTCGAAAATCTTTGTTCCCCAGTCTGGGTGCTCTCCTTTTCTTGGATCCGCGTATTCATAGAGCGGCTGTCCGTCAAAATCTGCAAGACCATGGGCGTCCCGCGGAAAATGTGCCGGCACCCAGTCTAAAATAACACCGATTTTATTCTTGTGCAGATAATTAACCAGATACATGAAGTCTTCCGGTGTTCCATAACGGGAAGTCGGCGCAAAATATCCTGTCACCTGATAACCCCAGGAGCCGTCATACGGGTATTCCGCAATCCCCATCAGTTCTACATGCGTATAGCCCATTTCCTTCACATAAGCTGTCAGGGAACGCGCAAAATCCCGGTAAGAATAAAAACCTTCATCTTCTCTGCCAGGATGCCGCATCCAAGAGCCCGGATGTACCTCGTAAATCGACATCGGCTTCGAATAGACATCCTTTGTTGCGGCACGCTGCTTCATCCACGCATCATCTGTCCACTGGAAATGCATAATATCTGCAATGGCAGATGCCGTTCCCGGTCTTTTTTCCGCATAGTTCGCATATGGATCAGCCTTATAAAGCTTATCCCCGCCCGGTGTTATAATCAGATATTTATACAAATCGCCGCATTTTGCACTCGGGATAAAGCAGGCATAAATTCCTGCCTCCTGTGGCTCCAAGCGTTCCATCTCATTTGCATCCTCACTCCAACCGTTAAATGTTCCAATCACATATACCTTCGCCGCATGCGGTGCCCACACCTGAAATAAAACACCCTTTACCCCATCTTCTTCCGTCAGATGTGCCCCCATCTGCTTATAAATCTCATAATGCGTTCCCTGTCCAAAATAATACATATCCAGTTCTTTGAATTTTCCCGCCATGTAAAAGCCCCCTTTATCGCTTTATTCGTCAAAATCTTTTTCGCGCAGTGCGATATAATCATCTTCCGTATATCTCCGGGAAGTAATGATGTCAAACATTTTCTTTAGACCGCCCTTTTCAGCCCGGGCAATTGCCTCATCTACAATCTCCTTCACCTCTGTGAGATTAGTTGGCTCATCCAGTCTCTGGATGTTGCTGATACGATTATAAAGTGCAAGCGTCGCCATTTCATCAATATCATAGCCAAGCTCGTTTGCATACGCCTTTGCAAACGCCACCAACTCATCGCTGGTAAAAATCGGTATTACAACCTTCTCCGTGAATTTTGCTGCAAAGCCTTCGTCTCTGCCGAGCGCTTTCTTAATCCCTTCTTTCGTATCTTCCATGATAATCAGAATATCGCTCTCATCACTTGTCAAGCCAAGGGACAACCGCACCGCCGTCTCTCTTGAAATATCTCCGGCATTTTCAATAATCAGACATCCTCCTGCAACTTTGCGCAAAAGCATCGGAATATCTTTCTGATTTAAGGATTTTCCCTCAATCTTTCCGATTCTGCCATTCGGTCTTCCTGTCTGTTTCTGCAATGCCTTCACCAGACTTGTGGCAAGAACCGTTTTTCCGCTTCCGTGGATTCCCTGAATCAGGATATGTCCAAATCCTCTGCCACTGTCAAAATGCTTCACGCATCCATACAGTGCACGGCTGACCTGCTCCTCCATTCCGTTAACCGGCATAAAGTAGGAAAACAGCTCCCGTTCCTCCTCGGAAAGCTCTGTCGGAATTTCTTCCTCAACAAGTGCATCTTCAAGCTTATCCTCGAGATCTGCATTCTCATCCAACTCTTCTTCCGATGCTTCAGAATACTCTGACGTCAGGGCTTCTTCCAGTGCGTGATGCATCTCAGCTAAATCTGCTTCTGATACTTCTTCTGAAGTCTCCTCCCCGTCTGCTTCCTCTGATACTTCATCTTCTTCAAAAAATTCTTCCTCTGCATATGCCAAAGCCTCGTCCTCTGCTTCTTCCTCTGCATATATTTCTTCTTCAGCATATTCCTCATTTTCCTCAAAAAGCACCGCTTCCGAAGCATCAGCATCTTCCGACAATTCCACTTCTTCTGGCAGTTCGTCATCCTCAAAAGAGTTTTCTTCCGTATTCAGATCCTCGATGGAAGCTTCTTCTGTATCATCATAATCTTCTTCATCATCCTCTAAAAGATCATCTTCATCCTGGAAAAAGGTACGCTTCATAAATGCTTCCAGACTCGGTATCCGCTTGGTCGGCTGAACCATTTTTTTCGCAAGCTGTTCTTCCCGTGACTCTTTCGCTTCTTCCTTTTTCTGCTGGAGAATCTCATCAAGTCCCTCTGTCGTGTTCTTTACCTTCTCAATCTTCTGCTGGAGAATCTGATTCATATTGGCAACCAACTGGCCTGCCGCTTCCTCTGCATCTTCCGCTCCGTTTTTATATTCTCTTTCCAGCAACTCCTTGGGTGTATATCCTGCATCCAGTTCCGGAACGATATCTTTCAAGCGCTCCATGATCTCCTCAGTTTCCTTAAGCGCCTTCTTTCTGGCAGCCTCCAGCTTACGCTGCTCGGCTTCCTGCATGGCAAGCTCCGCAGCATGTTTGGTCTTTTCCCATTCTTCAAGCACATCGGAAATACTCATCTGCCCGGTAATCTGGCGCTCAATCATAGCACGCTCCGGCACATTCAGACTCATCTGTCCTCCCGGTTCTTCACCCAGCATCTCCTGAAAATTAATCTTTAAAGAGCCATCAATTTCTTCATCTGTCTCGATATGTCCGTACTTTTCTTCTTTTTCCTCCCGTTCTTCTTTCGTCTCCTCCCTGGGAATCTGAAGGTACGGAATATCCTCTACCATTTTTTTTATGCTATCCATGGTATCGGAAACTGTTTCTTTTTCTGTTGCATCCATAATCTGCTGCATACTCTTTGCAAGCTCCTGCTGCAGGTTAATGGTATTAAACTTCTCCGTATTCGTCGTCACTTTAGGAATCTGCACTGTTTCAGCAACAATCTCACCGGATGCCAAATCCTCATCCTGATGTACCATAAGGACGCCTTCCTGTTCACTTTTTGCCCTGCAGATAGCCCGGTATTTTTCTTCCTGCTGCTTATTTAACGGCTGATAAAGCATTTTTAACTCCAATGCTTTTTCAACATAAATACCGTCTCCGAACCATAACACCAGTTCATCGCAGGCGTCAATACACTTGTCACTCATTCCCGCCTGATGGTAAAGATGAGCCAGCTCAAATGCCCATTTTTCTGTGTATTCCTGCTCTTTCAACTCCTCTAATATCTTAATCTGTTCTGTAACAGGTTCTCCCTGTTCCTTACAAAGCTTATATCGCAGAACATATTTCAAATTATCGTGTGGCGCAATTTCCACAAATTCGTCGTAATAATCCTTTGCTTCGTCAAAATTATGCGTATGAATGGCAAGCTCTGCCAGACGGTAAATGATTGTCCTTCCAATCGGCGACCGGTCATATGCCATAAGCAGTACATCCCGGCTGTCCTCGTAACGCTCCATCTGACTATATATCTCACTGGCAAGCACCAGGGAATTTACGTTTTTTACTTTTCTCCAGTTAATGGTGTCCGCAATTTCTTCAGCTTCTTCGTAATTTCCCGCTCCCGCCAGACTTTTCATTTCGTCCAACTTCAGTTTATATTCATATTTGTCCAAAATATGTCACCTCAAAATCTGCTATTCAACCAGAAAATACCATATAGCGAAAGTACCCCTGATTATTGATTTCAGTGTAACATAACAGGTGCCTTCTGTCAAAAACAACTGCACCGAAAAACGACAAAACTTCCTTCCATTTTATAAATAAAAAAAGGACAAAAAATCTTTTTCGATTTTTCATCCTTTTTTATTTTATGATTCTTCTTTTTTCTTTTTTGGCTTTAATTCTCCATACTTCATCTCATTGGTCTTTACATCAATATCCGACAGCATGATATATGCTTCGGTCTGTTCCGGCAATTTCCGTTTCCGTAGAAAATAATTAACGATATTCTGTACAATGTAGTAAATTACGGCAAACGTCGGAACTCCTAATATCATTCCAGCCACACCGAACATTCCACCACCAATCAGAATCGCAAATACCACCCAGAACGAAGACAGCCCCGTAGAATCTCCGAGAATCTTCGGTCCAATAATATTTCCGTCAACCTGCTGCAATATAATGATAAAAATCAAAAAATACAGTCCCTGAATCGGATTTGCCAGTGCAATAATAATGAAACTCGGAATCGCTCCGATATATGGTCCGAAAAACGGAATAATGTTGGTCACACCCACAATTACTGATACCAGAATGGTATACGGCATGTGCATGAGCAAAAGCACGAAATAACAGATAACGCCGATAATCGCTGAATCCAGAATTTTTCCGGTAATAAATCCGCCAAAAATCTGATTACTCTTGCGGATTGTCTGTACAATGATATTTCCGCGCTCCGGCTTAAAAACCGCATAAATAAGCTTTTTGGACTGACCAACGAACTTTTCTTTTTCCATCAGAACATATACGGAAATAATCAGCCCAATAATCGTATTAAATAAAAGTTTCACTATGGATATCACACCGCTGGTAATAGACGCAAGATAAGTAGTTGCCTGCGGCAGTACATCTGACTTAAACCAGTTTTCAAGATAACTGGTAACTCTGGTCAGCGTTTCACTCATGAATTTCGCTGTGTCTTTATCTCCCTTAAACTGGGTGTTAATCCAGTCAGACAACGCCTGAATCTCCTCCGGCAGCGAAGCAAACACTCCAGTAATGCTTTGCAGCAGCTGTGGAATAATCATCATAAGAAGCGCATATACGATAAAAACTAACACGAGAAGCGCTCCGGCAATACCAAGCCCCCTCGAAATCTTCCATATTTTCTTTTCACTCTTGATATGCTTTCTTAAAAACTTTTTCAGATGCTGCTCAAAAAACATCATAATCGGATTCATAAGGTAGGCCACCACCAGCCCTATGATGATTGGCTGCAGCACTTTCATCAGTTTTTTCCAGACAGAAGCAAATCCATTATAGCGATAAATCAGAAAAAATACGACGATACAGCAGCAAAACACGATAAATGTCAACAATGCAATTGCCAGATACGGCTTTATATTCCAGTCTGCCTTGTCTCTTGACCGCTGTCCCTGTGGATTTTTCTTCTCCTGTTCCTCCATAGCAATCCCCTTTCACTTAACCTTTGTAATAATTGATCAAACAGCCTTTCAAGATAATTGTTCTCTCGTCCTCGGTCAGTTCACCCATCTGCAAAGTAAACGGAACAAGTGCTCCGTTCTTTACAACGAATGCCGGAATTTCTGTCTTTTTCTGCTCTACCGCGCTTCTGATATCCGGTACAAACAGATAATCTCCGTTTGTAAACGGAAGTTCTCCCTCCGGAATAATAAACGGAAGCATACCCCAGTTAATCAGATTAGAACGATAACGCTTGGTCGCATATTCATTTGCGATATTAGCCCATCCTCCTAATACTTTCTGACAGGATGCTGCCTGCTCACGAGCAGAACCATCTCCCGGTTTCACGGCAAAAATCGTGCTTCCTACACCGAGATTGTCTTTTGTCACATTTGTGTATTCTTTCCTGATTGTTTCAAGAACAGGCGCAATTTCCGCAAAGCCTTCTTCCGGAGTTTTTCCTTCCTCTATTGCTTTCTGCGCTTTCTGTACCTCTTTTGCACGACCCACATATGCCGGATCCTTTCTGGAAAGAGCAAATTCTGCAAGTCCAAGCGGATTAGAACGGAAGGAAGATGTCTCACCGGAAGGAATCAGCTCATCTGTGGTAGTAACCGGATCGTGGATTTCCGAAACAACTTTTAAAACCATGTTTTCCGGCAGTGCACTCATCGCAGGCCAGTCCTTAATATTCGGACCAAACTGGATTTCTACAGACGGATCTGCAACACCCTTGGAATCAAAAACACGGTTCTCATAAATGGTCTTATCGAAGAAATATTTCGGTTTCGTGTAATTTACATCCATATCTGCCGCAGAAGTTAAAATTCCCTGGTTTGCCGCAGTTGCAGCGATGGAACGTGCATCCATCAACGCTACAGAAGCCACCTGACCATTCTGTACTTTAGAACCTTCACGATTCGGGAAGTTTCTTGTGGAATGACGAATGGAAAATGCATTATTAGCCGGTGTATCGCCTGCCCCAAAGCACGGACCACAGAAAGCCGTTTTGACGATTGCTCCGGTTTCCATAAGCGTTGCCACCGCACCGTTTTTCACCAGTTCCATATAAACCGGTGTACTTGCCGGATATACACTTAATGTAAATTCATTGGCGCCAATAGAGCTTCCCCTTAAAATATCTGCTGCATCACAGATATTTTCAAATCCGCCTCCGGCACATCCAGCGATAATACCCTGGTCTACATATAATTTTCCGTTTCTTACTTTGCTCTTTAAATCAAGCTTAACGGCACCATCGAAGCTGACCTCTGCGCGTTTCTCACAATCATCTAAAATATCTAAAAGGTTCGCATTTAACTCATCAATCGTGTAGGTATTGCTCGGATGGAACGGCATGGCAATCATCGGTTTGATCGTGCTTAGATCAATCTCGATCATTCCATCATAATATGCTACTTTGCCCGGATTTAACTCTTTATATTCCTCAACTCTGCCATGAATATCATAAAATTCTCTTACTTTTTCATCCGTCTGCCAGATGGAAGAAAGGCAGGTAGTCTCCGTCGTCATAACATCCACGCCGATACGATAATCTACGCTCAAGTTAGAAACGCCCGGTCCAACAAATTCCATAACTTTATTCTTTACATAACCGCGGTCGAATACTTCACCGATAATGGCAAGCGCAATATCCTGCGGTCCTACGCCCTTCGACGGAGTTCCTGTCAGATATACGCCTACAACGCCCGGCATGTTGATGTCATATGTCTTATTTAATAACTGCTTTACTAATTCCGGTCCGCCTTCGCCCACTGCCATTGTTCCGAGAGCTCCGTAACGGGTATGGGAATCAGAACCCAAAATCATCTTGCCGCCGCCTGCAAGCATTTCTCTTGCATACTGATGGATAACAGCCTGATGAGGCGGTACATAAACGCCACCGTATTTCTTTGCGCAGGTCAGTCCAAACATATGGTCATCTTCGTTAATCGTTCCACCTACCGCACACAAGCTGTTGTGGCAGTTTGTCAGCACATAGGGAATCGGGAATTTTTCCAGTCCGGATGCTCTTGCCGTCTGAATGATTCCAACGAAGGTAATATCATGGGAAGTCAGCTTATCGAACTTAATCTGCAGCTTCTCCATATTGCCGGATGTATTGTGTTCCTTTAAAATACCGTAGGCGATGGTATTTTTTGCCGCTTCACTGCTGCTCACCGCTTCACCGGTTTTGCTTTTTACAATCTCCGCAGCATCCCTGCCATCTTCTACGAGTTCCGTACCATTAATCAGGTACACGCCATTGTCGTATAATTTCATAATTCTTCCTCCTGAATATGTAAGCAAAATCGGCGGTGACCGCGTCACCGCCGACAAAGTTATCCTTGTCACACATTATATATGAACTTTTTTCACTTGACAAGTACATTACTGCACGAATCTGTTCATTTTTCCTGCATATTTTCCTGCATCGGATTTTCGATACGCGGAAAACAAACTGATACTTTAAACAGATCTCCGTCCAGGCCGATTGAAAACCTTCCATCCATAAGTCCCGTCAGATTCTTCGCTATGGAAAGCCCTAGTCCGCTTCCCTCCGTAGTACGAGCTGTGTCTCCACGAATAAAGCGCTCCGTCAACTCTGTAGTATCCACTTTGATTTCCTGTTCAGAAATATTTTTAATAGAAAACTCCATTTCTGTTTCGGTAGCTTCCACCGTTACATACACTCTCGTATGTGCCAGCGCATATTTTGCAACGTTGTTATAAAGATTCTCCACAACGCGCCAGATACGCCTTCCATCTGCCATGATATATACCGGCTCCTTTGGAAGCTTTGTAATTGTTGTCAAATCCTTCTTTTCAAATTTTTCGTTAAATTCCCCTCCGGTCTGATACACCAGTTCTACAAAATCAATGCACTGCATATGCAGTTCTATATTCCCCGAACTGATCTTCGAAGCTTCCACCAAATCCTCGGTAAGCTGCTTTAACCGCTGCGCCTTAGCGTCCAGAATGTCTACATATTCTTTCAGTCGTTCATTCTCAATATGTTCCATTTTTATCAGGTTTACATAATTTATAATCGAAGTAAGTGGCGTTTTAATATCATGGGAAACATTTGTAATCAAATCTGCCTTCATCCGCTCATTTTTAGTGTTTTCATCCACCGCACGATACAGACCGTCACCGATATTATTCACCGCATCCGCAAAACTTTTATTTCCACCATAAAAACCCTCGGTATCTATCTTAAACTTAAGGTTTCCCTCTGCAATCTTATTCACACCCTCCAAAATCTTATTTCGCTGGATAGAGTTGCGCAGCATATAATATGCACCTGCTGCCATTAAACAGACAGCAAACAGCGCTGCCAGAACACTTCTTCCGACAAATGTCTCATAAACCAGCAGTAAAAACAGTAGATTGCCTCCGATGAAATAAAGCATTATCCGCGCCGTAATCCGCACATTAGAAAAAACTTTTCTGATTCCACTTAAAATCCAGTAAATAAGACTGCTTTTCCAGAGCATATCCGCTTTCACACGTCTTACCAGGCTCAAATACAGTACCAAGAACACACTATCGCATACATAAGTCATCGTTCCTGCCATTATGAGCATGCCAGGTATTTTCCAGTTTCCATAGACAATTTGTACTGCCACAACCGTGGTAATCACCAGGAGCAAAACCAGCGCCAGAAAGATAAACTCCGCCTTTATCTTATCCACCAGGTTCATGCGAATCTTATCCTCCTGTCCTTCTACCCGGCCCGCCGTCGTAGTGAGCAATACCAAAGTCATAATAAAAGATATGACACTGCATGCAAGAAGAAAAATCCCTCCGATGATCCATGGATGATACTTCTGAAATTCCCGGTTTGCACTCGCAAAAGAATCAGCATAAGGAAAATCCGTGTCCACCGAAATCAATACCATCGTATTTTCTCCGACCGCTCCGGTCATACGTTCCAACTGCTCGTAAAAATAATCCTCCATCCCATCCACACTGGTGCGCATATGCAGTGAAACATTGTCATAATAGAAGTAGCTTCCCCAGTTTTCTTCCACATTTTTCATTTCGTCCTTCGATTCCTGGTCCGTCATATTGGTATACACATGGGAATGTCTGTCACCGGATATCCAGTATCTCACATTGGAATCATTAACATCATATTTATTCAGGTAACGCTTATACAATTCGCTATCTGACCGGATACTGTCCAACACCTGTTCCGTCATCTGGGAATTGCGTTTCGCGTTATCATAATCCATGGAACCATCCTCCAGGCTCTGATGAATACTCTTTCCAGACAGTGGCGTATATGCCTCCACCAGAATGCCATTTTCATCTTCTTCATACCCGGCATCCGCCCACTTGATCAAATCTCCCAGACGATACTGTATCCTCTGCCCGAAACCGTTCTCTCCATCCATCTGCTGTCCGGCAACGATTCTGCCATTGGCATAGGCAACGATATCTATCTCCTTATCCTCGTCATAAACACCATTTACTTCAAACTGTTCCTTTAAGATCACGTATTTTATAATTTCCTGCGAGGTCTCTTTAAATACCTCCGCAAAGTACCCGGAATCCGTAAAAGACTGGTTTAAGATATCATTCGTATCAAACATTTTCCGACCAAACAGTGCACTGAGCAATACAATGGAAACCACAAGCAGTACTGCAAATACCTGATGCAATATAACGAACAACACTTTCATCCCTGTCGTATGCCGCAATTTTTTCATGGAATACCTGCCTTTATCTTTAATTCTTATCCACCTTATAACCTACGCCCCAAACCACTTTCAAGTAACGCGGTTCTTTCGGGTTAATTTCAATTTTTTCCCGAATATGCCGGATATGTACCGCTACCGTATTATCAGCTCCGATTGCATCCTCATTCCAGATGTTTTCATAAATCTGATTAATCGAAAAAACTTTACCCTGGTTTTTTACTAAAAGCAACAGAATATTGTATTCTATGGGTGTCAGCTTCACGACCTCACCATCTACTGTAACTTCCTTTAATTCATCATTGATGGCGAGTCCTCCTACCTGATACACCGCCTGTCCGTTTTCTGCTGCATTGCCAAGCTTCGTATAACGACGAAGCTGCGATTTTACTCTCGCTACCAGTTCCAGAGGATTAAACGGCTTTGTGATATAATCATCCGCACCCACATTCAAACCAAGTATCTTATCCGTATCCTCGGATTTTGCAGACAAAATAATAATCGGTATGCTGCTTTCCTCACGAATCTTTAATGTGGCACGAATTCCGTCTAACTTCGGCATCATCACATCAATAATCAGAAGATGTATTTCTTCTTCCTTTAATATTTTTAAGGCATCTTCACCGTCATATGCCCGAAAGACCTCATAGCCCTCCTGTTGCAGGTATATTTCGATTGCTTCTACAATCTCTTTATCATCATCGCATACTAAAATATTCAATATTTTCCCACCCTTTCTGTTCCAGTTTAACAGTATTTTCTTAAATATCTTCTCTCGTATTTCTTAATATATCTTTAAGATTCAATTTTATATCGTACACATTACAACGCAAATTATAGCGCAAAAAAGCACCCCCGTAAACCACATTCAACGGGGATGCTTTCTGCACTTATACCAATCGAAACCCTTCGCTTATTCTTCCTTTTCATCCAGAAGCTTCATAAATTCTTCTCCTGTAATCGTCTCCTCCTCGTAGAGATATTTTGCAATCCTATGAAGCTTATCCATATTACTGGAAAGCAGTTCTTCGGCATTTTTATATGCCTTCTTTACGAGCGCAACTACCATATCATCGATGCTCTTTGCTGTGTCCGGTGAGCAGGAAAGAGTACTGTCCCCGCCAAGATATGCGTTTGTCTCTGTCTCAAAAGCGACCATACCAAATTCATCACTCATACCATATTTCGTAATCATGGCGCGGGCAAGCTTTGTTGCCTGTTCAATATCATTAGACGCCCCTGTAGAAATAGAATGGAAAATCAACTCCTCTGCACATCTTCCGGCTGTCAAAGTTGCAATCTTATTCTCAAGTTCTTCCTTGGACATCAGATTATGCTCACCTTCATCCACCTGCATCGTATAACCTAAAGCCCCTGAGGTTCTCGGAACAATCGTAATCTTTGTGACCGGTGCAGAATGCGTCTGAAGCGCTGCCACTAACGCATGACCTACCTCATGATAGGAAACTGTCAATTTTTCTTTATTGGATAGGATCTTGTTTTTTTTCTGATAGCCTGCAATGACTGTCTCAATACTTTCTTCCAGATCCGCCTGCGTTACATAAGAACGTTTCATCTTTACTGCATGAAGCGCTGCCTCATTTACCATATTGGCAAGCTCTGCACCGGAAGCTCCCGCTGCAGCCCTTGCAATCGCATTAAAATCTACATTATCACCCAGCTTCACCTTCTTTGCATGAACACGCAGAATAGCTTCCCTTCCTGCCAAATCCGGCAATTCCACCGGAACCCTGCGGTCGAAGCGCCCCGGACGAAGCAACGCAGGGTCTAACACATCCGGCCGGTTCGTTGCCGCAAGAATGACAACTCCCTTTGATCCATCAAAACCGTCCATCTCTGTCAAAAGCTGATTTAAGGTCTGCTCCCGCTCATCATTTCCACTCATACCCTGGCTGTCACGCTTCTTTCCGATAGTATCAATCTCATCGATAAAGACGATACACGGCGCTTTCTCATTTGCCTGCCGGAACAAATCGCGAACTTTAGAAGCCCCCATACCAACAAACATCTCTACAAATTCTGAACCGGAAATGGAGAAAAACGGTACATTAGCTTCTCCTGCAACTGCCTTTGCAAGCAGTGTTTTTCCGGTACCAGGAGGGCCAACCAAAAGAGCTCCTTTCGGCATGGACGCACCGATTTCCCTGTACTTTTCAGGATTATGCAAAAAATCCACGATTTCCTGCAAAATCTCCTTTGCCTCATCCTCTCCTGCTACATCATCAAATTTGATTCCGGTCTCCGACTGAACATATATCTTGGCATTGCTCTTACCAAACTGCATGGAACCAGAACCACCGCCCATCTTCTTCATCATAGATCTGCCAAGCAGTTCTCCCAGACCGATAAAGATTACGAGCGGAACAATCCAGGTCAGTAAAAATGAAAGAAACGGATTCATCTCCTTTTCTACTACTCTGCCAAAGGAACATCCCGCATCATAAAGCCGATCCACCAACTGCGGATCATCAAAGGTCGTCGTCTCATAATACTTCGGTTCTTCACTTTTATCCTGGAAATAAATCATGCCATCTTCAATCTGAACCTTTGACACCTGTTTTTCCTCAATCATGGAAAGAAATGTTCCATAATCCACACTTTCCACCTCTGACTGGAACAACCGTGGGACTAAAAGGAAATTCAAAAGAAGCATAATTATCAGTACCAGCATATAATAAAACATCAACGGTTTTTTCGGTTTATTCACTGTCTGCATAACACAATCTCCCTTTTTCTTTTTTATTGAGTTAATATTATATCTGTGTTTTCCTTTTGTCAATGCAATTAATATTTTTATAATAAATTTTATTTACATTTTAGATTTTCCTTTGTTGACAATATTTTTCTGGCATCATACAATAGTAACATCAAACAGATGAATGGAGACGCCCGGATGAAAAAACACTATGCGTTTATTCCTTTAAAAGAAAGCGATATTCAAATATTTCGCAGATCCCTGATCGAAAATTTCTGGTTTCGTCCGGTTTTCGGTACGCTTGTCATTGCACTTTTATGCTGGATTGGTTTTACCCATACTGCTGTGCTGAAAGAAAATTTTGTCTGTCTCACCCTTTATCTGCTCGCCATTATTTTTGTATTATATGAGTCTTTGGGGGAGATTCGGCGACTTCTTTTTATCAGCCGACTAAAGAAGTCCAATCTGCTTTCCTTCATCCATGCTGCAAAAGCGGACGCTTATTTCTATAATGAAGAAATTCCAAACGGCTTTATCGTCCAGGTAGAACCTGTCAATTTTCCCGATATCGTTAAGTGTCGTGAGGAGCTGTCCCATATTTTGGAACAATTTGCAGAAAGTCTTCCGCTTTATAATTACTTAAACACCTGCTTCAACAGCAAGGATGCCTCTTTAATCAACAAAGCTGTCATTTATACTGAAATTATAAAAGACCAGCTTGCAAGCGGCAACCGTGCTATTCTCGCCACCCATGACAAACTGGTCAATTATATAAATTATGATAAGGAGGAGACTTCCTAGTCTTCTCCTTTTCGTTTCTGTTCCTGTTTCCATTTAAAATACTCTGCATCAAGATTCACCTTTATCTCCGGCGCTTCTTTTGGTTGAACCACTTCTTCTGCAGTTACTTTAACTTCCTGCTCGACCTCTGGTTCTTCCTCCATCTCAAGGGGAATTCCATTCTGGATAAAGTATTCTTTATTGATTTTTATCTCCGGCTCCGGGTATGCCGATTCCTTTTTCATCTTCGTTTTCCAGGTTTTTACACTGCGACGTTCCTTCTCCAGCTCTTTGTTGCGTTCTTCTATAATCTGCAGATATTTTTTGGTATCTGCCAGATCATGAAGCTGCCCCTCCAGTTCCAACTGGTTTTCCCGCACTGTGTCCTTTCGTTCATTCAGCTCGTATTTCATTCTGCTAAAAACTTCATCTATGGAATCTGATGCATCCTGGATAATGCTCTGGATATGATTCAGCGCTTCATTAGTGTACATCACGGATGCTGCATAGACATCCTCTGCCATTTTTCCGGCATCCTTTACAATTTTCTCGCCCTTACGTCTTGACTTGCGTTCTGCCTCATCATAGCTCTGCTGCGTCATCTCATATTCATCCATAATATTATATACACAGATATTTAAGTCCTTGAGCAAGCCAAGCAATTCCTGCTTACTGACAATCACCTTGTCCTTTGACTGTCCAGCCGGCTCCCCTTTTGAAATCAACACATGCATCTTTCTTAATATTTTTTCCAGATTATCCTGTGTACTCATCTTTTATCTCCCTACAATTCCCCATTATGTCTTTTTCCTGTTCGGTGATTTTAGACGGTCTGCAAGATTTTTGCTGTCATCCACCACTTTCCCTTTTCTATATTTCAATCAACTCATACTGGTCACTGCCAAGACCAATTTTTACGGCATGCTCTATGCAGGATTTCCAGTTCGTGTCCGGATGAACCATATGGAAATGGTCACCTTCTTCATGGTGATGTTTTTCTATATGATCACTCAAGACGCTGCCAGAAACCACAGGCTGACGGTTGCAGGCATCCGCGCACGCCACATCCAATGCTACCGGATCAAAGGAAGCAAATATTCCGACATTCGGGATAATCGGAATATCATTTTCCGCATGACAGTCACAGTTTGGTGATACATCGCAGACCAGAGAAATATGAAAACACGGCCGCTCTTTGCATACTGCCAGACTGTACTCCGCAATCTTATAATTCAAAATGTCATTGGAATCGATGCTGTTAGCATACACTGCATCTTTCGGACAGACACCGATACATCTGCCACAGCCTACACATTTGGCAATATCAATGCTTGCCTTTCCATTTGCGATAGACGGCGCATCATGGGCGCAGATTTTTTTACATGCACCACAACCCACACATCTTTCCTGATTCACATGCGTCTTTCCATCACTGTGCATCTCCATCTTCCCTGCCCGGGAACCGCAGCCCATTCCAATATTTTTTAATGCTCCGCCAAAGCCGGTCGCCTCATGTCCCTTAAAATGTGTCAGCGAAATAAACACATCAGCATCCATAATAGCTCGTCCGATTTTTGCTTCTTTCACATATTCCCCGTCAATCGGCACATACGCTTCATCCGTTCCCTTTAGCCCATCTGCTATAATTACGTGACATCCGGTGGAAAACGGGGAAAAACCATTGGCATATGCCGTGTCCATATGGTCTAACGCATTTTTTCTGCTTCCCACATAAAGTGTGTTACAGTCTGTGAGAAATGCTTTTCCACCGCATTCTTTTACGACATCTGCGACCACTTTTGCATAGTTCGGACGTAAAAATGCAAGGTTTCCCATCTCCCCGAAATGTATTTTTATCGCCGCATAGCGATCCTCAAAATCAATATCCTTAATGCCTGCCGTAATGATTAACCTGCGCAGCTTCTGCAACAGATTTTCGCTTCCCGTAGTTTTAAAATCCGTAAAATATACTTTTGATTTTCCCATACCCTTTTCCTCCGCTTTTTCCTATTATTATATACTATGCCTTTACTCCAATTCAATCACTTTCCCAAAGAAATCTCAAGAAAGCCGTTCCTTATTTTTTTCAATATGCTATAATAAGAACTTATGAACTACACTTTAACAAAAAAGGACGAATTTACTGCATGAATATTGTAAAAACCTATGGTAATTATATAAAAAAATATGCCGGGACACGTCCCGATGTCTCCCGGAAAATGATTGATGTCGGTCTGCATCTGGAAAAATTCCGTACTGAGCATTTTGCACCAAAAGAAATGCCAAATGCCTACCGGAAATTAAATACTCTGGGCGTAAAAAATACTCTCTTTGCTTTGGAACACCCGGAACAGACCATCTGGTCAAACCTCTTTGCCCCAGTGGAAATTTTTCAGTGTTTCGGCTTAAATGCTCTGTCTATGGAATGTCTCTCCTCCTTTTTGTCGGGTTTTACCTGTGAGGATTATTTTATCGATCAGGCAGAACAGCGAGGCATTGCCCCCACTCTGTGCTCCTATCACAAGGACTTCATTGGCGCCGTAAACTCCGGCGTGATACCAAAGGCTGCCTTTGCCGTCACTACTTCCATGATTTGCGACGGAAATATCAACACCTTCCGCTACATTGAAAAAAATCATCCGATTCACACTTATATGATCGATGTACCAAATACCTATTCCGAAGAAGCTGTTTCCTATCTTGTAACCCAGTTAAAAGAGCTGATATCCACTCTGGAGGAGCTTACAGGAAAGGTTTTCCACATGGACGAGCTTTCTGCCGTGCTACAAAGAGAAAACCAGTCCAAGGCCTATTACCGGGAATTTTTAGAATTGCAAAAAACCCGATACTATCCCTCCACGCTGACCCTTCAGATGTATATGCTTTTTGCCACACACTTAAACATCGGCTCCGAAGAAACGCTGGATTTATTCCGCAGTTTTGCCGAAGATATTAAAAACTATCCCGAATTTCACGGAAAACGTATTGTGTGGGTACATCTGCTTCCTTTTTATCAGGAAACCTTAAAACATTATTTCAATCTGGGAAAAGATTATCAAATACAGGTCACGGAAATGAATCTGGACTATATGGATGAACTGGATGTAAACCATCCCTTAGAGGCTCTTGCTACAAAAATGTTAAATAACCTCTACAACGGTCCTTATGAACGCAAGGCTGCCATGGTCGCAAAACTTGCACGTGAAATGAATGCGGATGGTGTCATCAATTTCTGCCATTGGGGCTGCAAACAGTCATCCGGTGGTGTTTTCCAGCTCAAAGAAGCTATGAAAAAAGAAAATATCCCGTTACTTGTTTTAGACGGAGATGCCATGGACCGGCGCAACAGCCATGACGGTCAGATTAAAACCCGGCTGGAAGCGTTCTTAGAGGTCCTTGATAATCAAAACGGAGGTAACTAAATTATGCTGGGTTATGTATGTAAATATACACCAATGGAACTGTTTGAATCCATGGGCACAGACATTAAACGTCTCACGCCTTCTGTCACGGATTTCAACCATGCAGACACGCTGATGCATGCCAATATCTGCTCTTACACGAAGGCTGTTTTGGAGGAGGTTATGGAACAGGATTATGACGGCGTGATTTTAACCACCTGCTGTGACAGCATCCGCCGTCTGTACGACACTTTAAAGAGCCAGTTCCCTGACAAATTTTTCTTTCTTCTCGATATTCCAAGAAAAGTGAACGACTTTGCTGTAACACTCTACGAAAAACAGCTTCGGGAAATGCTGAGCGCTTACGAGGCCTTTTCCGGAAAAAAATTCGATGAACAGAAGTTCCTTTCCATGATGTTAAACAAAGCAGCTCTCACAAAGGCAGAGTCAAAAAAGAATGCCGCCGAAATAACGACTGATGTATCAAAGACTTCTGTCAATATCGGCATCATGGGCGCACGCTGCAACAACGAAATTCGAGAACTTTTAACCAGTCATCAGGCAAATATTTTATTCGACCTAACCTGCACCGGAATCAGCAGAGATTTTACCGTAGCCAAAGAAAATGTCCTGAATTCCTATGCAGCTGCGCTTTTAAATCAGATTCCCTGTATGCGGATGCTAAAGGCAGCTTCCAGAGAAACGCTGCTCGACGGTTTTACGGACCGGCTGGATGGAATCGTTTATCATACAGTAAAGTTCTGTGATTCCTACTCCTATGAATATGCAGATTTTAAACAGCGCTTAAATCTGCCATTCCTTTTAGTGGAAACGGACTCCACGAAACAATGTGCAGGGCAGATACGCACCCGTGTAGAAGCCTTTGTGGAAGAATTAAAGGTTAAAAAAGGTTATTCCTTAACCGGACAAAACAAAAAATCTATCAGAAAGGGTGATACTTTGTATACATTAGGCATTGACAGCGGTTCTACCTCCACCAACGCTGTAATTTTAGATGAAAATAAGAATATCCGGGCATTTTCCGTTGTCCGCACCGGAGCGAAATCCTCCCAGAGTGCCGACGCCGCTTTAGAAGATGTCCTAAAAAAAGCAGGTCTTACACAAGAAGACATCTCCATCATTGTTTCCACGGGATACGGACGCGTCAGCATTCCCTTTGCAGACAAAACCGTAACCGAAATCAGCTGCCACGGTAAAGGTGCCCATTTCCTTTTCCCGGATGTCCATACAATTTTGGATATTGGCGGTCAGGACAGCAAAGCCATCCGCTTAAACGACAATGGCGAAGTCGTTGACTTCGTCATGAACGACAAGTGCGCTGCCGGAACCGGACGTTTTCTGGAAATGATGGCGCGTTCCCTGGAAACCAGCCTCGATGAACTGGGTCCTGTTTCCCTGCAATCCAAAGAGGACATTGAAATCAGCAGTATGTGCAGCGTTTTCGCCGAATCCGAAGTCATTTCCCTGATTGCCCAGAACAAGGAAATTGCAGACATTGCTCACGGTATCCATAAGGCCATCGCCGGAAAGGCCATGTCCCTCTTAAAACGGGTTGGCTTAAACGGCGGTTTCATGATGACCGGTGGGGTTGCTAAAAATCCTGGGGTTGTTGCCGTTTTGGAAGAACAGCTCGGTGAGAAATTAAATATTTATGAAGAACCGGAAATTGTGGGAGCTTTAGGAGCTGCACTGTATGGGGTGGAGGAGATGAGATAGTCTTCTCCTTTGCAAAATATTTATTATTATTTTTTGTATACAACCTTCCCATCTATAATCGTATACAGCACCTCATATCCCTCATCAAAAATACTTTTATCCGTAATTACAAAATCTGCATCTTTTCCCACTTCAACAGAACCCACTCTGTCTGAAACACCGATATGATCTGCTGCATTTATGGTAATTGCCCGAAGGGCATCTTCCTTTTCCATGCCATTCCGAAACGCCATATATGCACAAAGTGGAAGGTACTGTTCTTCGGTCACCGGAAAATCCGTAATGATGGAAACTTTACACCCGGCTTTTGCTAGAATTTCAGGTGTTTGAAAGGATTTGTGCAAAAGCTCCGGCTTCACTGCATGACCAAAGGAAGGGCCGATGGCAAGGGAGTATCCTTCCGCCGCCAGCCTTTCTTTGATCAGATGCCCTTCTGTCACATGGTCCAGAGTCAGACCTATGCCAAATTCTTTCGCCAGCCGGATTGCCGTAAAAATGTCGTCCGCCCGGTGAACATGAGCCTTTAACGGCATCTCTCCATGCAAAACCGGAAGCATGGCTTCCAGCTTGGCATTATATTCCGGCATCTTTAAAATATCCTCTCCTGCTGCCTGCTTTCTTTGATCATAAACTCGTGCCTGCCTCAATAATTCACGGATTTTTGCTGCAATCGTCATGCGGGAATAAACATCTTTTTCTTTATAGCAATTTTTCGGATTTTCACCAAAGGCACATTTCATAGCCGCATCCCGTTTTATGACCATATCATCAATACAATTCCCTGCTGTTTTTATGACGGCGAAAGTTCCTCCAACCACATTGGAACTGCCCGGACCGGCAGCCACTGTAGTGACACCTGCTTTTCTTGCCAGTTCAAAAGATGCATCCATAGGATTTATCGCATCAATGGCATGCAATTCCGGAGTTATGCTGTCGTTTATTTCATTCACGTCATCACTCTCAAACCCCACTGCATAGCCTTCCAGCCCCAGATGACAATGTGCATCCACAAAACCCGGATAAATCTCTAATCCGGATGCATCCAGAATTTCTGCTTCGTTGATTTCCACTGGCTCTAAAATTTCTGCAATTTTTCCTATTTTTCCGTCTTTCACGAAAATATCCGCAACTTCCACTGTGCCCAAAGTAACATTGTGGACATTTCCCTGTTTCAGTACAAGCTGATTTTTCACACAAAACTCCTGCTTTCTGTTTTTTCTTAGTTTGTGTGAAAGCAGCAGGTTTTATACCTGACTTTGGGATTTATCTCTCCTCAAGCAGTTGAAACCTTCCTACCAGCTCATCTAAAGACATTGTTTCCGCAGACAATTCTTCACTTGTTGCAGAAGTTTCCTGTGATGCCGCCGAATTCATCTGGATTACATCACCAATCTGTTTTACCCGTTCTTCGATTTTCTTTACCGAAACTGCCTGTTTGTCAGATGAAATTCGAATATTCGCCACTTCTCCGATAATTTTATCCAATTCATCAATTACTTTATTTAAAGATTCCGCCGTCTGGCTTGTCACCTCATTGCCATGCTCTACTTCTGCCTGATTTGCCTCTAAAAGATGCCTGGATGTCTCTGCTGATTTCGCACTGTTCTCCGCCAACATACGAATCTGTTCTGCAACTACTGCAAAACCTCTTCCTGCTTCTCCTGCTCTTGCCGCCTCGATTGATGCATTTAAGGATAACAGGTTTGTCTGGGATGCAATTCCTTCGATTTCCGTAATAACACTTTCAATTTCATTTGAGGTTACAGAAATCCGCTCCATAGCTTCCATCAATTCATGCATCTTATCCTGACTAATATTTGCTTCTTTTCCTACTTCCTTTGCTCTGTCGTGTACGATATCCGTAGATTGGCTATTTGCAACCACCTGCTCGGTAACCTCTGCCACATTCTCTACCAAACTATCCACTGCTGCTGCCTGTTCTGTTGCTCCCCTTGCTAAATCCTGTGAACTGATTGCAAGCTGTTCTGAGCCTGCCGCTACCTGATCCGAAGATTCTTTAATAGACCGAAGCGCACTGCTCATGTGCTGCACCGTATTGTTCAGTTCCTTCATGACAGATTCAAATTCTCCCGTATAAGATTCGCTGCACTGTGACTGTACCGTATAATTTCCTTTTGCAAGCTCTGCCAAGATCTGGTCTAAATCCACAATAATCCCATGCAGTGTCTTTCCTGACTTTTGAAAGTCTTTTACCAAATCTCCAATCTCATCTTCCGCATCATACTCCAGTTCCACATCCAATATGCCGTTAGAAAGATTTTGTGCCACATTTTCTAACTCTTTCACCGGATTTACAATATAATATATTAACCACTTTGCCTGCCGCAAAGTAATTAAAACGCCATAAATCCCAAATCCCACAAGCAATACGCTGCAAATTGCCATAATGGCAATTTCCGCTGCCGGAGGAACCAATTCTATTAATACAAACCCTATAATCGCTACAATAATACAGAATACATACTGACGAATACTCAGCATAACCGTATCCATAACCTTCCCTTTAATACTTTTGTTTTTAAACACTTCTTCTTTTGTCATCTTACATCTCCTTTATTTTTTTATCCATAACTCGCACTCTCCTATCATACACGCTCTTTTTTTCTTTCGCAAATCTTTTTTAACACTTTTTAGTTTTTTTTAGCACTTTTTAACATCAAAAAAACTGCAGCACCGCAGATTTTCTCCGCGTTGCCACAGCTTTCCTGTAATATTATGATATGATTCTTTAATTTTTAATATCAATCCGAACCAATGCTCTCCGCAGTGCCAGCTCAGCTCTCGCCACATCAAGATTCGCATTCTTTGCCGCAAGCCGTTCCTGGGCACGCTCTTTGGCTGCTTCGGCACGATTTATATCTATTTCATCCGGCCACTCAGCGACCTCAGCGAGAAGCGTTACTTTTTCACCAAGTATTTCCGCAAATCCGGCATGAACTGCCGCCTTTTTTTGCTCGTCATCCTTTGTGATTGTGACAATGCCCGGTGCCAGCACCGTAGTCAGGGGAATATGATTTTTGTAGACACCGATTTCTCCGTTTACGGTGTTAAACTCAATCATAGTCGCTTCCCCTTCATAAAACACACGGTCCGGTGTAATAATTTCTACTTTAAAAATCCTGTTCTCATCTGCCATAACGTCACCCCTTACTTCGCACGGGCACGTACATCATCAATGCCTCCGGCATTTAAGAAATAGCTTTCCGGTACATCATCCAATTTGCCTTCCAGAATTTCCTTAAAGCCACGGATAGTCTCGGATACCGGAACATAAAGTCCCGGGAAGCCGTTAAACTGTTCTGCAACATGAAGCGGCTGTGACAGGAAACGCTGTACCTTTCTGGCACGGCTTACGACTAACTTATCATCTTCTGAAAGTTCGTCCATACCAAGAATCGCAATAATATCCTGTAATTCTTTATATTTCTGCAAAATCTCCTGTACCCCACGGGCAACCTTAAAATGTTCCTCACCGATAATATGCGGGTCTAAGATTCTGGAAGTGGATTCCAACGGATCTACTGCCGGATAAATACCAAGTTCCACGATGGAACGGCTAAGTACCGTCGTCGCATCCAGATGGGCGAACGTTGTTGCCGGTGCCGGGTCCGTCAAGTCATCGGCCGGCACATAAACTGCCTGTACGGATGTGATAGAACCACTCTTTGTGGATGTGATACGCTCCTGCAGGGCACCCATTTCCGTCTGTAACGTCGGCTGATAACCTACTGCGGACGGCATACGTCCGAGCAGTGCAGACACCTCGGAACCTGCCTGCGTAAAACGGAAAATATTATCAATGAAAAGAAGCACGTCCTTTCCACCCTTATCACGGAAATATTCTGCCATAGTAAGGCCGGAGAGTGCAACTCTCATACGGGATCCCGGCGGCTCGTTCATCTGTCCGAACACCATACAGGTTTTATCGATAACACCAGACTCCTTCATTTCATAATAAAGGTCATTTCCTTCACGGGTACGTTCTCCGACACCCGTAAATACAGAATAGCCACCATGTTCCGTAGCAATATTGTGAATCAACTCCTGAATTAATACCGTCTTACCAACACCTGCACCACCAAAAAGACCAATCTTTCCACCTTTCTGATACGGGCAGAGCAAGTCGATAACCTTGATTCCTGTCTCGAACATCTCTGCGGCTGTGGACTGTTCCTCAAAGGCCGGCGCTTTCCGGTGAATCGGCATGTACTCTACGTCTGTCGGCGGTTCCTTTTCATCAATTGGCTGACCTAAAACGTTAAACATACGTCCTAATGTATTTTCCCCGACCGGAACACTAATTGGCGCTCCTGTGGATTTTGCATCCATTCCGCGAACCAGTCCGTCGGTTGGTCCCATGGCAATACATCTGACCGTGTCATCACCTAAATGCTGCGCAACCTCCACCACGAGAAGTTCTCCATTTTTTCTCGTGATTTCAATCGCATCATTAATTTCCGGAAGTTTTCCTTCTGAAAACTTAACATCCAAAACAGCACCGATAACCTGAGTGATCTTACCAATATTTGTCTCTGCCATTCTTCTTTATCACTCCTTATTTCAAATTTATTTGTAACATCCGCCTTACGAAAGTGCTTCCGCACCGGCGATAATCTCTGTCAGTTCCTGCGTGATGGAGCCCTGACGCGCACGGTTAAATTTAAGCGTCAGGTCATCTATCATTTCTTCTGCGTTGCTCGTTGCAGAATCCATTGCCTGCATTCGCGCACCATTTTCACTGGCAACTGCTTCCACCAATGCCCCGTAAAACAGGCTTGTAATATACTTCGGGATAATCATATTAAGTGCTTCCTCTTCATTCGGCTCATAATTCATGAGCACATTATCATCGGAAGCCTCCGTATCCACATCATCAAATTCTACCGGAAGGAGCTTCATGAGTTTCGGTTCATGCACCACCGTATTTTTAAAATGAGTGTATGCAAGATAAATTTCTCCAATCTCTCCCGCGGCGAAATCCTGAAGTACCTTTTTGCAGATATCCGAAGCATCTGCATATGTCGGCGCTTCAATCACCTCGGAAGCATCAAGCTTCACCTCATATCCCCGACGCTCCAATGCCTCCTTGCCCTTGTTTCCAATGGTATAAAGCACAATATCCTCTTTCGGGATTTCTCCGTCGGTAATAAGCTTTGTGATATTGGAATTATATCCTCCGGCAAGTCCCCGGTTGGAAGTGATTACCACGATTCCCTTCTTCGTTGACGAACCTGCTTTAAGATACGGATGATTCACCGTCCCGGAACGCGCCAGCATGGAAGTCACCGCATGATACATATGATTAAAATACGGATTCACTTCCTCTGCATGGCCTTTGGCTTTCTGCAGTTTTACGGTAGAAACCAGTTTCATGGCTTTTGTGATCTGCTGTGTACTCTGTATACTGCCTTTTCTTCGCTTTATGTCTCTCATGGAAGCCATAATTTTCTCACCGCCTTTGCTGATTTCTACACGTTATTTAAAAGATGCTTTACATTCTTCGATTGCCTGCACCAGTTTCTTTTCGATTTCTTCTTCCAACTGTTTTGTGGTACGGATAGATTCCGGAATCTCCGGATATTTCGTATCAATATACTCAAACAGCTCAGATTCAAATCTCAAGATATCTTCTACTTTGATGTCCAAAAGATATTTCTTTGTCGCAGCATAGATAATAATAACCTGTTTCTCTACCGGCATCGGCTGATACTGAGGTTGCTTTAAAATTTCTCTTATTCTTTCACCCTGTGCCAGCTTTTCCTTTGTATCAGCATCCAACTCGGAACCGAACTGGGAGAATGCTGCAAGCTCACGGTACTGTGCCAGTTCCACACGGATTGGTGCTGCGATTTTCTTAATCGCCTTAATCTGGGCAGAACCACCAACACGGGAAACCGAAAGTCCTGCATTGATAGCCGGACGGAAACCTGCGTTGAACATCTCTGTTTCCAGATAAATCTGACCGTCGGTAATAGAAATTACATTGGTCGGAATGTAAGCAGAAACATCGCCTGCCTGTGTCTCGATAATCGGCAGTGCAGTCAGCGAGCCACCTCCCAATTTATCGGAAAGCTTTGCTGCACGCTCTAACAATCTGGAATGCAGATAGAATACGTCACCCGGATATGCCTCACGTCCTGGCGGTCTGCGGAGGAGCAAAGAGAGGGTACGGTATGCGGTAGCATGCTTGCTTAAATCGTCGTAAACGACTAATACATCTTCCCCATTTTCCATCCATTCCTCACCAATGGCACAACCGGAATACGGTGCGATATACTGTAACGGTGCAAGCTCACTTGCCGTAGAAACAACTACGGTCGTATAAGCCATTGCGCCATATTCTTCCAGTGTCTTTACGATCGTTGCAACAGTAGATGCTTTCTGCCCAATTGCAACATAAATACATTTTACATTCTGCCCCTTCTGGTTGATGATAGTATCGATGGCAATCGCCGTCTTTCCGGTCTGTCTGTCACCGATAATAAGCTCTCTTTGTCCCCGTCCAATCGGAACCATCGCATCAATAGCCTTGATACCGGTCTGCAATGGTGTATCTACCGATTTTCTGGAAATAACACCGGATGCCACGCGCTCAATCTGACGATATTTATCCGTTTCAATCGGTCCCTTGCCGTCAATCGGCTGACCTAATGCATTGACAACACGTCCAAGCATCGCATCCCCTACCGGAACTTCAACCACGCGCCCGGTAGTCTTTACGGTATCTCCTTCGTTGATATTCTTCGTATCACCGAGCAATACGGCGCCGACATTATCTTCTTCAAGGTTTAATACCATTCCATATACTTCACCCGGAAATTCCAGAAGTTCGCCCTGCATTGCATTTTCAAGTCCGTGAATACGGGCAATACCGTCTGCCACCTGGATGACTGTGCCCACATCGGAAACTTCAAGCTGCGCTGCATATCTTTTTATCTGCTCTTTGATGACTGAACTTATTTCTTCTGGTTTTAAATTCATGGAGCGCACTCACCTACTTTCAACTGTATTTTGGATAACTCTCTGGTCAAATCATGCAGTTTTGTTTTGATACTGCTGTCTACGACCCGGTCTCCAATCCGAATCACCATGCCGCCAATCAAATCCTTATCTACCGCATAGTGCATTTCAAGCGTCACATAGTTTGTGGTTTCGAGAATCCGCTTCTCTACTGCCGATTTTTGTGATTCACTTAATTCCATTGCCGACGCCACAGAAACAACGCCGATTTTTTTATACTCCTTCACCTGATGGATAAAGTAGGAAAACACTTTTTCCATATCCTTAAAGTGCCCCTTCTCCACAATCAGCCGTATAAATCCAATGGTTTCTCCTGAAACCCTTCCGGAAAAGATATTTTCCAATATCTCCGCCTTTTCTTCTTTAACGATTTTCGGATGATTCATCAGTTTGGTCAGGTCTTCGTTTTCTTTTAAAACCTGAAGGATGCCTTTCGCTTCCTCAAAGAATTCATCCACCCGGCCTGTTTCCACAGCCAGCTCAAACAATGCATCACCATAGGTTTTTGATACTAGCTTAGCCATGTCGAATCACCCATTTCCTTTAACGTTTCTTCCACCAGCGAATCCTGGATACTGGTATCGATGGATGCTGCAACTACCTTCGCCGCCATCATGGATGCGACAGAAATCATTTCCTGCTTCATATCATCCATCACACGCTTCTTCTCTAAAAGAGCTTCTTCGTTTGCGTGCTTAATAATCCGCTGTGCTTCCTGCTTTGCATCATCGATAATCTTCGCTTCATTCCGCAGCGCTTTCTGCCTTGCTTCGCTAAGGATTACCTCTGCTTCCTTATCTACATTTTTCAGCTTTTCTTCATAGGATGCCTTTAACGCAGCCGCTTCTTCTTTATCCGAAGCTGCCGTGTCAATATCCGTTTTGATTCGTTCCTGTCTGTCCTTTAACATCTTTCTTGCCGGTTTAAACAAGAGATAGGATAATGCCAGACACAGGAAAAATACTGCAATCGCCAAAAGCACCGTATCATGAATAAGCTGGAAATCGAGTTCAAATAATCTTGTCATAACGTAGAAGTAAAACCTCCTTTCCGTCTTTCTTTACGAAATCTCCTTAAGGTACTAATGGTTTTACGAACATTAACAGCATGGCTACCAAAAGACCATAAAGACCGGTGGTCTCGGCTACGGCCTGTCCAAGAAGCATGGTTGACATAATATCTCCCTTTGCTCCAGGATTACGTCCTACTGCATTTGCCGCATAACCTGCTGCGATACCCTGTCCAATACCAGGTCCGATACCGGCAATAACTGCCAGACCTGCGCCGATTGCTGAGCATGCTAAAATTAAATCTGTTCCTGTAATATTCATATTGTAATTCCTCCTTAAATGAAATGCATTTCTTATACTTCTTCGTAATTCTGACCGATGTAAGTCATCGTCAGCATACAGAATACATAGGTCTGAATTGCTCCTGAGAACAAATCAAAGTACACATGAAGTGCTGCCGGCCAGATAATCGCTATCTTACTGAGCAGCCCGTAAACCAGTGCCATCATAACTGTGCCGGATAATACGTTTGCAAACAAACGAAGGGACAATGAAATCGGCACTGCAATGATACTGATCAAGTTAATCGGAACCCAGAGCGGCAGCCACGGCGGCAATGGGGAACATAAATCTTCCCAGATAAACTTTGCACTCCGGTTTTTGATCTTTGTAAAATGGATCAAAACAAACGTAATTAACGCCAAAGCAAGCGTTGTACCATAATCTGCCGTCGGCGGTCTTAAACCAAACAAACCGGAAATATTACTCATTAAAATGAAGATAAATACCGTACTGATATAATTTACAAATTTCGGTCCGGCTTTCGGTCCCATGGTTCCCATGACCATACCATCCAATTTCTCTACGATCAGTTCGATCACGTTCTGAAAGCCATCCGGCACTTCCGATGCATGCTTCAGCTTTCGATTCGCAATCACTGCAAAAGTCAGGATAACAAGCATAATAATCAAAATGCATACATGAGAAGTGGTAATCCATACCTCATGTCCAAACAATTCATAAGAAAATATCCCATGAATCATAAAATCAATGTTATCAGCGCTCGTTTCCATCAAAATCGCACTTTCCAAGTTCTCACCTCCTATTCCTATTTCACTCACTCCACATTGTCCGGAGATACATCACCTCTCCCTTGCATTTTCATAAATGCTTTATGCATCAAAGGCTGCATGTAAGCTGACGCCTTTAATCCCATAACTCCTAAGAAAGCAGAAAACAGACTGCCCAGATGAAAAATCATCATCACCAGAAAAATGACAACAACAACAACATAGCGCAGAATGGATTTCGCGATAATCCTCCGCTTTGCCTTCTCGGCTCCTGCAAAATCCACTGCATCAAGCAGTACCACTGCCATGTGGATTGCCATACCGATTGCTGTTACAATCCCAATCATAAGTCCGCTGGTAAACCGCAGCTTATCCGAAACGAACCAGACTCCTACGAGTTCTATTGCTATTCCATAAAAAATGATTCCCAACACAAGGCCGGGCAATGCATCATTTAGTCTTTTTAACATCTTTTCTTTCCTCTTTCGGTCTGCTTTCTGTTTTTGGCTCGTCCTCATAAACACTTTTCGCCATACGATAGACATTTCCAAATCCTGCCAGCGCACCCACAAAAAAAAGCGGAATCACGACAAAATCCTTGCCCACCTTGTTGCCTATCCAGACTCCGGCTAATGTACATAACAGAATGGGAACAATCATATTGATGCCGAACTGCATCACCAGTGCAAATGACTGGAAAACTTTCTTTCTGCCCTTCATGTCGGTCCCCTTTCTGTATTCTGAATTTAAAATTTTTTTATTAACATATTATATATTATATCATTTTTGTGCGGTTTGTCCATAAATTATTCGCACTTTTTTGTCATTTTCGATATTCTGCCAAATTTTGTATTTCCATTTTTTCTATTTTGTGGTAATTCGCTTTCTTTGCGTTGGTTTTTTCATAAATTTTTATCATTAAACAATCCCAAAAAATGCTGCACTAAATGGCAGAGCATTTTTACCCCAACAGCCATAAATAATAGTAAACAGGAAACACCTTCCGCAGTACGCCCACCGCCGGAAAATAAACCGCCAGATCAAAAAACACCGGACAAATCAAAAGACTTAAGACCAGCACCCCACAGATGCTGCAAAGATACTTTTGTTCGTTCCGAAACAGCGCTGCAAAAAGAAGGGTCCACCCTGTTGACAGCGCCACAAGAAACAGCATGGCAAAAATTCCCCGAAGCAGGTTCTCCCCGCCTGCCAAATCTGTAAATATTTCCAACAGAATTGCCGTCATAAGAAGCGGAATAAAGATTTGTGAAAAGCGCAGAAAAAAGCGTTCCTTTTGACGTAACTTTTTTCCGACATTTTCATATTCCTGGCAAAATTTGTATCTTCCATACAAAAGCGCTGCTGCAAACATACAAGAACCAAGAATGCCGGGCACTGTTTTTACCGCTGATGCCTCCCGTTCCCCAGTTGTATTATCTTTCTCTACAAATTCCACCGTAAAAATCTCGTCACTGTTTAAATACTTTTCATTGTTCGCAAGAACCGCCTCTGCCGCCTCGCTGCTTTTCTCCTCAAACAAAAATCCACTTTCTGATTCCTGTTTTAAGATTTCTTCACTCAAATATTGAAACAGCACCGCATAGACGCTCTCCTTTGCCACAAATCCCTTTGTGGTGGCGGTACTGTAAACATAGATAATGCTCTCGTCCAAATCTCTGTCTCTTACCGCATTATCCAATGCCCCCGGCAGAACAAACCCGCAATCGTATTCCCCACGGTAAACCGCCTGCTCTAATTCTTCTGCCCCGGAGGTTTCCACAAACACCAGACCATTTTCCTTTTTTAACAGTTCTTCTTTTATCCGTTCCCCATACCAACTGTCTTCAGCAAAGATTCCGACGCAGGTATTTTCTGTCTTCGGCAAAATCACGTTCTGCGTTAAATAAAGCAAAAACAGGACACCCAGAATCAGAACATAAAAAGAAGGTCTTTTCAACTGCCTTTTTACTGTCATTCCAATCCATTTCCCGTATTGTTTCCAGCTATTTTTTTGCTTTTTCATATGAAATAAAAGTCCCCACTCCTCCGAATAATAAAATGACTGCAAACAACGAAACTATGGTCTTTGCCTCCAGTCCGGTCCACAAAAGTTCCACCAGATAGTTCTGCCAATAAGTAAGCGGAAAGCAACCGCTTATTTTTTGCATCCATACCGGAAATGCAGAGATTGGAAACAGCCCTCCTGCACATACAATCATAAAAATCGTGATAAGCAGATAGAGTAACCCACCGTTTTCCGAATTCCCACACAACGAAAACAGCATATGCATAAATGATGCCTGTGCCAATGCGTAAAGAAACAGTCCTGCAATCTGCCCCGGAAAAATCATGGCAACCGACTCTATCGCATGCGCATACAAAAGATTGCCAAAAATATAACAAGCCACCAACACCAACCACAAGGTAGACGCCATAACCAGAATCCGCGTCACCGACTGTAACGGAATATCAACTCCTATTCGCCTTAAGCATCTGGAGAAGTCCCGGTTCTCTGTCTTATACAGCGAAAGAAATCCAAAACCGAAAATCCCACAGAGTACCGTTACGGCACATGCAAGATAAAATTCCAGCAGCCCAATCCCTTCAAGCGGCGTTTCCTCAAGTTCCGCAAAAGTATTTACTCTGCCAAACGCATATTCCAGATACAGATAGGACATTTCGTACTCCATGTCATTTTTTGACATGGAAAGCTTATAATCTTTTGACGCATCGTCTACTGCATACACTGCAGCCTGTGCCGTCTGAAGCATGGAAACTCCGGAGCTCACCAATTCCCTAAATACAACTTCATTTACCTTGGAATCCGGTGCCAGCAGAATGTCTACCGGCGTATTGATTCCGTTATTCACATCGTCATAAAAATTTTCGGTAAGCAGGATTGCCGCTTCCAGTTTTCCCTCTGCAAGTTCCGCCCGCGCCGTTTCTTCATCCGGATAGGAGAAATTACAGACACTGTCCACACTTTCCATACCGGAGATAAGCTTCATGACCATCTGTGTACTTGTTTCCTGCTTCGGAATCACAATCCCGATATTCATTTTATCAAAGGTCTGTGACTTAAGCATAAACTGGCAAATCAACGCGATTGCAAGTATAAGCGCCACTGTCGTGACCAAAAACGATTGTATAAAAAAAGGGATTATTTTAATCCCTTTTTTTAATTCAATTCGCAGATATGCAAATATTCTTTTCATTTTCTATTTCCTACTGAAGTTCCTTGGTAAAATCCTCAACATCATAGAACAAATCATAAAAATCCTGCTCAGAAGCTGTTCCGATATTAAAAACATCCTGCTCCGGTTTCTTGATATTGGACCCCTTCTTTAAGGTAACCGTCAAATCTATTGATTCATCCGCAATATCCTTAAAATCTATTACAAGACCTTTCTCAGAATTGTCGATTGTTGCCGTAAATCCTCCGTCTTCCGCCTTCACTTCCAGTTCTTTGTTCTTGTAATCGTAATTGATATCCATAAGCGTTGTCTTTTCGCCTTCATAAACCTCTACAATCTTTGTCTTTTCCACCGAATCCTCTGTTTTTCCGAGAATCTTGATAGAACCGCCATCGCCATTTAATGTGTAGGTAATGATAGTATTTTGTGTCGGAGTAGTGCCTCCTCTGAACTCGATATCCAGCTTCATATCACCGGTCTCATCCGTTCCGGTCACACATACCGCTGCCAGTCTGTTCTTATAAATATAGAAAGTCACATCCAGATCCGGCATATCTTCGATTTCTTCTTTTAACGTATCAAAAATATTGTTATCAAGCTCTGCAAGTTCATCATCCTCTAAGCCGACAGCCTCAAACATGGTCTTAACATCATTTACCGTATTTTTATTATATTCACTGTAAACCTCAGAAAGTTCATCCAGACATGCTCCAACATTTTCTTCCGTAAGAGTTGTGGTATAGCCCTTGCACTTTCTGTCCTTTCCATCTACTTTAAACACTTCTTTTTCGACAGTTTCAAACTCAAGTGCATTATAGTTATCTTTCAGAATCTTCGTGTATTCCGCAGCCATCTTGGTACTGGAAGCCATATCATTCATAGAAGTTGTACACAGGTCATCAAATGCCTCAAAGAAATCATCGCCCAGAAGTTCTGCCAGATAACCATCCTTTTCTTCATTGAAATAATAGCCAAATGTATCCGGATACAATTTCGGAATGCTGACTAAAAGTTCTTCCTCGTCCATATATTCATGAAAATCCACGCTGGTACCGGAATATACAAATTTTCCATTGACTGCATGCTTTTTCTTTGCCGTATTTTGCTGATAAGATGCCTTTAACTCAAAATCTTCTCCATAGGACTCTCCCTCCATCTCTACAGCAACGGTATAATTTCCGCCTTCAAGCTGGGAAGATGCATCCAGATCTTTTATCAGTTCATTCGGTTCAAAGGTGTTTGCCGCCGCTTTTATAACCTTTGCATTCTTACTTAAAAATACGCCGCTTGCAATACAGATTACAAAGGCAATCACGATGACTGCTATCACACCTATGATAACCCCGATTAATATTTTCGTATTTTTCTTGTTGGACTTTTGCGGCCCTGCCAGTGGATCAAACGCATTCTGTCCCTCCGTCTGTCTCTGGTCATCCGTTTGTCCGCCCTGCACCGGCTGCCCGGTCATCGGATCAAATCTCACTTCATTGTTCTCACTCATGCTTGTTTCTCCCTTTTTTTATTTTTTCCAAAATATTTTGTTTGTCTGCTATTTCTTCGGTACAGCCTTCCTCCATAAAATAGATACGATCACACATTTCAATCTCTGCGCTGTCATGAGTCGCCATCACTACGATTCCGTTTCGTCCGGTAAAATCCCGGATAAAATCATGAATATTTTCCTTATGAAAAATATCCAAAGCTGCCGTCGGTTCATCCATAATAAGAATTGGCACATCATCTGCTGCAGCACAAGCAATGCTCACTCTGCGCTTCATTCCACCGGAAAGCTTTTTTACCGGCATGGAAAGCATTTCCTCAAGCTGAAAGCGCGAAATTATCTCGTTTCTCTTTGCTTTGCCATTACGGCTCCAGAGCGAAAGATTATCCCGCACACTCAAATCCTCCATCAGAGGATTTCCCTGAGGTACATATCCGCACATATCCGAAAAAATCCTACGATTTTTTAACGGTTCTTTCTTAAAAAACCAAATCTCTCCCGCGTCCGGTTTTTCTATCCCGGCAAGAATCGATAAAAAGGTGCTTTTTCCGCATCCGTTTGCTCCAATGATACCAACGCATTCCCCAGGCGCAGCAAATACGGAAACATCCTTTAAGATTTCTTTTTTCCCTAATTTTTTTGAGATATGCTCTGCTTTTACCATAACTCCATCCTGTCAAAATAGCATAGTAGATATTATACGGTATCCCTTTGTTTTTTGTCAAATTTTTCCCCTTGAATCTCCGCAATCAGCTCACGTTCATCCATCGGATATTTTTTCCCTCTGATTTCCTGATAGTCTTCATGTCCTTTTCCCGCCAGAACTATCACATCTCCTTCTTTTGCATGGCGCATGCAATAAGCAATCGCTTCCTTCCGATTAGGAATTGCTACATACTCCCCTCCAACTTTTCTGACACCGGTTAAAATATCATTGATGATTGCAATCGGTTCCTCAAACCGTGGGTTATCCGATGTAACCACCGTAAAATCTGCCAGTCTCGCTGACACTTCTCCCATCTCATAGCGCCTTGCCTTCGCCCGGTTTCCGCCACATCCAAACAGGCATATCAGACGTTTTGGTTCATACTCTTTAAGCGTCGTAAGCAGACTTTCCAGTGCCATGGCGTTATGGGCATAATCAATCATTAATGTATAATAAGAAGAAACCGGTATCATCTCTATTCTTCCTTTTACCGTCACATGGGAGAGTGCTTTTTTTATATCCGGGATACCGATACCAAAATGACGGCAGACAGAAATTGCCGCCAGGGAATTATATACACTGAAACGCCCCGGTACGTTGATATCCACATCAAAATCCAAAACTCCGCTCACATGGTATTTTACACCGATAAGTCCTGGTTTTTGCACCAATTCCATCTGTTCTGCGAAAAGATCGGCATCTTTTTTAAATCCGAAAGTCTCCACGCTACAGGTGTGTCCCTTCAAAATCCCTGCCAGATGCTCACTGTCGGCGTTAAATATCCCTGTTTTGCACTGCCCAAACAGAAGGCTCTTGCAGTACATATATTCCGCAAAATCCTTATGCTCGTTTTCCCCGATATGATCCGGCTCAAGGTTGGTAAATACGCCATAATCAAACACAACCCCAGCCACACGGTTCAACTTTAGTCCCTGAGAAGATACTTCCATCACGACAGCATCAAGCCCCGCTTCCACCATCCTCGCAAAATAGCTCTGAATATCATAGGATTCCGGTGTTGTATTTTTAGCATCCTGCCTTTCTTCTCCAATCAGAACCTCTATTGTTCCAATCAGACCTGTTTTTATACCCCCCTGCTCCAATATGGTTTTTATCATATAAGCGGTTGTTGTTTTCCCCTTAGTCCCAGTGATACCGATTGTCTTCAATTTTTTCGCCGGATATCCAAAGTAAGCCGCTGACACAAACGCTAACGCCTTTCTGGTATCTTCCACATAAATTACGGTGATGTCCTCCGGTACCTGTACTTCTTTTTCTACAATAACTGCCTTTACACCCTTTGCGGCAACCTCCGCTATAAAACCGTGACCATCCTGTACACTTCCCGCAATGCAGACAAACAGAAAATCTTTCCCAGCCTTTCTTGAATCATAGGCAATCCCTGCTATCTCTGTATCCACGTTTCCCTGTTTTACGCTGTATTCCGTTTTTTCCAGTAAATCTGCAAGCTTCATGGAACCCCTCCTTTCTTTTTTCTCTATGTTTACAATGAAATCTCTCCTTCATACACAGTAGCCGCCGGTCCAGTCATAAAAATATGATTGGTTCTCTCATCATATTTAACAGTCAGATCTCCGCCCAACAGGTGTACCAAAACTTCATTGTCTGTCTCGCCGTTTAAAATGCATGCCATCACACTGGCACAGGTTCCCGTTCCGCAGGCTAATGTTTCCCCAGAACCACGTTCCCACACGCGCATATTGATTTCATTACGGCTTAAAAGCTGCACAAATTCTGTATTTGTCCGCTTTGGAAAAATTTCATTATTTTCAAAAGCTGGTCCGTATTTTTCTATCTCAAATGCTTTCGTATCCGGAACAAGCACCACCGCATGTGGATTGCCCATAGAAACGCAGGTCATATTCCACTCTTTTCCTTCCACTTCCATCGGTTCTCCGATAACACGTTCCTTTTCTGTTTTCACCGGAATCTGACTGGACTTCAAAATTGGTTCTCCCATATCAACCTTCACCTGAGATACCGCTCCGTCTTCCACCACAAGCTCCAGATATTTGATTCCAGCCCCGGTTTCGATGGAAAGTCCGGTTTTCTCTGTCATATGATGATCATACACATATTTTGCCACACAGCGAATTCCGTTGCCGCACATCTCACCCTCGGAACCATCCGCATTAAACATCCGCATCCGAAAATCTGCTTTATCGGAAGGACAAATCAGAATCAGCCCATCCGACCCGATGCCACAGTGCCTGTCACTTACTTTCTTTGCCAGCTCACCCGGATTTTTCACATCTTCCTTAAAGCAATTCACATACACATAATCATTTCCGCAGCCATGCATTTTTGTAAACTTCATCATCCATTCCTCCCATTCTTTATCATATGCAGCTTTCGCTTCATGCTTCTTAATTCCTACTTGGTTTCTATGATAATTATACACAGCATTTTTTGAACAAAATATACATTATGTGCTAAATATATTGCATAAAGTGCTTTTTGTTTTTCTTTTTTCAAAGATAAGTTTCATAAACTTTTAATGTTTCGTTTATCCACTCTTTATTTCTTTCTGCTATAATGAGTTTGGTAAATATTTTACAAAAGTGGGGGCTTTTTCATGAAACATAAGAATCAATCAAAACAGAATGTCACGAATGTTGAAATAAATAATCACATTGAAGTGAATCAGGTCATTGTAGAAAGCGACAATGTTATTTCCGTCAATGAGCTGGTACCTATGCGCCGGAATGTGGATGACAACATGGAAAAGATTGCGGACATCACGGATGAATTTTCTCAGACGATGGAACCGATTTTACGTATGTACAATGCCGCTATGTGCGCCGCAACTGCGAGACTCGATATTATTAAAGATGAATTTAAATTCCGGAAACAGCGCTGTCCAATTCATCATATTGACACCCGTCTCAAATCTGCACAGAGCATTCTTGGAAAATTACAGAAAAAAGATTTGAACCTGACCTTAAGCTGTGCCTGCAATAATATTTTTGATATTGCCGGTGTACGCGTCGTATGCCCGTATATCAAGGATGTCTATCTGATTCGCGACCGGCTTTTGGCACAGGATGATCTTTATATCATTGACATGAAAGACTACATCGAAAATCCGAAGCCAAACGGGTACCGCAGTCTGCATATGATCGTGCGTATTCCCGTTTACTTCATGAATAAGAAACAGCTTGTACCGGTAGAACTACAGATTCGTACCCTTGCCATGGATTTATGGGCCAGTCTGGAGCATGATATCAAATACAAGACTATAAGCAACGGCATTGTGAATACCGATGATTTTTCAGAAGAACTGCTTGAATGCAGCCGCCTGATCTATCAGGCGGAAGAAAAAATGGAACACATGAATTCCATCTTGGAATCCTAAGCACAGGGGAACAGAATTTTTATATCTGTTCCCTTTTCTATATCTAAAAACTCAAATGTTCCGCCATGAGATGTAATAATCTGTTTTACCACATACAATCCCATGATATGCGGCCGACTCAGTTCCTGTTTCTGGTTGCATTCCTCTGTTTTATCCTCCCCCTGCAAATCTTCAATTATCTCAGCCGGAACACCGCAACCGTTATCCTTCACATGAACCTCCAACCATTCCGAAGGCATTTCCTTGTCATGAAACTCCGCATTCATAGTTATGTCAACCGTACACCCTTCCTCATTATGCCGCAGACTATTTCCTATTAAGTTTTCAAATGCCCTGGTCAAAAGCTGGATATCTCCATTCAGATTTAAAGCTTCCACTTCCTCTGCCACATCTAAATTTATCTCATACCGCTCATCCAACCCATTGTTGTAATAGGAGACAACAATCTGACGCATCAGCTTTGCCGGCTGAAAAACTTCTTTCCGCAAAGGCTGCATCTGATACTGCAATTTTGAAGTCAGATTTAAATCTTCAATCAGATTTTTTATTTTAATACTCTGGGCAGTTATAATATCTGCCTGCTTTTTCTGCTCTGCCTGAAGATTTTCTGCTGCTCCAAGCTGCTCCGAATATCCCATAATCATGGAAAGCGGTGTACGGATGTCGTGAGATACCCCTGCAATCCAGTTTGTCCGCGCCGTATCTCTTGCCGCAATCACCTTTTTTTGCCGCTCTAGAATCCTGGAAGTCTGATTCAGCTTTGCCGCCAGCTCCCCGGTCATTCCTTTTTCCGCCAGAGAAATTCCTTCTTCCTTTGCCAGATTTTCAATTCCTGCTGCTAACGGTTTTAAGGAACGGTAGAAATGCACTCCAAAAACAACACAAAACAATAAAATCAATGTTACATTCGCCGCCAATACCAGCTTTAAAATAGAACCCATTCCCGTCACAAGCGACATTCCAAACTCCATTTCCTGTTTCCACACAGAGCCTTTTTCCTCTCCCAAAACCAACAGACCATCCGCATGTTTCCAGCATTTTACCGGATAATCATTTAAATACCATTTACTGAATGCAGCTATCTCAGATGCAGAATATTTCATGGAAAAATCCTTTGGCAAATCATAATCCCAGATAACATTTCCCCCATCATCCAGAAGAAACGCCCATTCGTAATCCTGAATCTGCTCCTTTCCGCTTTCAGAAAGCACAAATCCCTGATCCGTTTTTCTTAATTCCTCCGCTACTTTGGATATTTGACTCTTATCCTGCTCCTGACTGCCATAGTAAAGAATTACTCCTGCAAAAATCGCAAGATTTAAAATCAAGATGGAAAGTGTAATAATCAGTGCTGTACCGATGTAATTTCGCATAATTTTAAAAAGACTTTTCATTTTTTACACCTCTTTTGCCAAACGATATCCCAGCCCCCGCACAGTCAGAATGTATTCGGGCTTGGATGGATTTTCCTCAATTTTTTCCCGCAAATGTCTTATATGCACCATTAGTGTATTTTCATACCCATAATAGCCATCTCCCCAGACTGCCTCGCAAAGCATGTCAAGGGTCACGATATTTCCACGATTGTCTACCAGCTTTTTTAAGATTGCAAGTTCTTTTGCTGTCAGCATGTTCTCCGTGCCGTTTCTTTTTACCACGGCACTTTTAAAGTCAACCTCTGCCTGCCCAATCCTGCAGCCTGCCTCCTGCTCCGGGTGAAGTACACTGCGATAAGTCCTCTTTAAAATAAGCCTGATTCGCAATAATAATTCCTGCGTCAAAAAAGGCTTCGTAATATAATCATCCGCTCCAAGTCCCAATCCGAAAAGCCGGTCCTGATCTTCGTCCCTTGCCGACAAAAACAGTGCCGGAATATCCTCTTTTTCCCGAAATTCCATGAACAGATGAAACCCATCCCCGTCCGGAAGATTCACATCAAGTATCATAAAATCCGGCTGGCAGCGCTCGTATACTTCTCTCGCTTCCTTGCAGCTTTTTGCTGTAAACAGATGTAAAAAACCCTCCCGCGTCAAAATTCCCGAAAGCATTTCAAGCAGCTCTGTGTTGTCATCCACCAACAATATCTTTGCGTCCTGTATTTGTTCCATATTTCCTCCCTGCGGTTTTTTCACTCTTTCATATATCATGTGCAGCATTCGCACGCAAACTATTATAGCATTTTTTCCTCTTATCGAAAGAGAAACAAAACATTTTTAAGGCATTTTTAAGGTACACACATTTTCTTGCCGCATATATTGCTTTTTTTCATCGGATGGTGCTATAATACTTTTCAATGGGGATATAGCTCAGCTGGGAGAGCGATACGTTCGCAACGTATAGGTCAGGGGTTCGAGCCCCCCTATCTCCATTTTCTTTTTTTCTATTTTAACCTAATGCAATATCTAAGATCATCATAACGATAAATCCCACAACAAATCCTAGCGTTCCTTTTGTATCTTCGCTATTTATATGCGCCTCCGGAATCAGCTCCTGTACTACCACATAAATCATGGAACCTGCTGCAAGCGCTAAAAGCATCGGCATAAACACAATGATTTTTCCTGCCAACAGCGCGGCAAGCACACCAAAAACCGGTTCAACGATGGCAGACATACTTCCTATAAAAAACGCCTTTTTCTTATCCATGCCATCACTGATAAGTGGAATGGCAACCGCTGTGCCCTCCGGGTAATTCTGAATTCCAATTCCAAGCGCCAAAGCAACCGCACCGGACATCAGACTCATATCCGGCTGCCCGGATGCCGCAAGTGCAAATGCAAGCCCTACCGACATCCCTTCCGGTATGTTGTGTACAGTGATGGCAAGAACAAGCATAATCGTACTTTTACGCAACGAAGACGGATTTTTCCCGTTCCATACTGCCTGATATTTGCGCTTAATCAATCCATCCGCCAAAAGCAGCAACACCACACCGAGCAAAAATCCTGATGGCATGATAAGAAAGCTTATCTGATTAAGTTCCTGCGCACGCTCAATTCCTGGAATCAATAGAGACCATATCGAAGCCGCCACCATGACACCTCCGGCAAATCCCAAGGTCACACACTTCATGCTGTCATTATCTTTTGCTTCCTTTACAACAAAAACGTTAAGTGCCCCGAGTGTTGTCACCCCAAAGGTAAATAGCGTTCCTAAAAATGCATAAAAAACTCCATTCATATATCTTTTCCTCCCCTATTGATATATGCTTAAGCTAAATTTAAGGTACACTTCATACTCATCTAAGCCTCTTATTTTATCTTATATACATGCAAGGCAGGAGCTACTTTTTATCTGCCGCAGAAAAGAAAGAGAGGTATCTAACATGAATTATGCAATTCAAACCAAAAACCTGTGTAAAGAATATAAAGGCGAACTACGTGTCAGCCATCTGAATTTAAACATCCCTGCCGGATGTGTCTACGGCTTTTTAGGACCAAACGGCGCCGGAAAAAGTACCACTATGAAAATGATGTTAGGATTAGTAAAACCAACAGACGGTGCAGTCCGCATTCTCGGAAAGACCTTAAACGAGAAAAACCGGCTTACCATCCTGTCGCAGATTGGTTCCCTCATTGAATCCCCTTCCTATTACGGACATTTAAGTGCAAAGGAAAATCTGGAAATTGTCGCCGACTTAAAAGGCGCAAGCAAAAAAGATATTCCACACATTTTAGAAACCGTTCATTTAACGGAAGCAGGTTCCAAAAAGGTAAAACACTATTCTCTCGGCATGAAACAGCGTCTTGGAATCGCCTGCGCTCTGCTCGGAAGACCAAAGCTCATCTTACTGGATGAACCGACCAACGGATTAGATCCTGCCGGAATCCAGGAAATCCGGGAACTTATCTGCCGCCTTCCGAAACAGTATGGTATGACCGTTCTGGTATCCAGCCATCTTTTGTCGGAAATTGACCAGATGGCAACGGAAATCGGCATCATTGACCACGGTGAACTGCTTTTTGAAAATTCCCTTCATGTACTGCATGCCCACAGTAAAGAGAATCTGATTTTAAGAACCTCGGATCCCAGAAAGGCATTATCACTTTTACGTGAAAAACAGATTTCCTGCAAACCATGTACGAAAAAGACAGAAGGTGCTTCCGAAAGCTCCGGTATCTTAAGAACTACGCCGCTTTCCCTTCCAATGCTCTCCGACTCCGATTTAGCCGGTATCCTGCACTATCTGTTGGCAAATCAGGTGGAAGTATTCCGCATTGAAGAATCTAAAAAGAGCCTGGAAGACATTTTCCTGGATTTAACCGGAAGGAGTGTATGTTTATCATGATTAAGACTTTTAAAACCGAATTAAAGAAAATAAAACACCGGCATTTTCCTTTGCTTTTTGCCGTTCTTACAGGCTTTCTGTTTCTCTGGCTTTTTGCTACTTTTCGAGGCATTGACGATGCAGAACGTGCCTGCGGATACTTCAGTGTTCTTTATAATTTTCCAATGATTAACACGATTATCCTGCCTTTATTTATCGCAGTGCTTGCCAGCCGTATCTGGGACATGGAGCATAAAGGAAATACCTTAAAATTATTGTGCACGCTTGAAGACCGCAAAACAATCTACTTAAATAAATCCATTCTTGGAGGCAGCTTTTTACTCCTGTTCTCCTTTGTAGAATGTCTGCTCATTCTCGCTTTTGGAAGAATTTTCGGATTTGTTCAAGCTATTCCAACAACACATATTGTTTGCTTTTTTGTGACAACTTCCCTTACCAGCCTTCTACTTTACTTTATCCAGGAAATCCTTTCGTTTTCCTTCGATAATCAAATCGTTGCGCTGGCGGTCGGACTCATCGGCTCCTTTGTAGGTCTGTTTTCTTTGTATTTACCGAGAAGTTTCTCCCAGTTTGTCATCTGGTCCTATTACAGTGTGTTACAGACTGTCGGTATGAACTGGGATGTCAATACGCGAATTTGTACTTATTACGAATCCCCGCTTTCCCTGGGCCACTTATTTGTCACATTCATTCTGTTTCTTCTGGCTGCTTTCGCCGGAAAAATTATATTCGAAAGGAAGGATATCTAATATGTTAAAATCCTGTATCAAAGCAGAAAATGCAAAATTAAAATCTTCCGTTATCTGGATTTTATTTTTTATCGTACCTATTTTCCCAGCTATTATGGGCACTTTTAATTACCTCGGCAATCTCGATGTTTTAAAGAGCGGCTGGTACAGCCTCTGGACACAGCACACCCTGTTTTACACTGACTTTTTCTACGCCCCGTTAATAGCCGCCTACGCATCCTATCTGTGGCGGATGGAACACTTAAACCACAACTGGAACCTCCTTATGACAGCTCCGGTTTCCTTAAAAAATCTGATTCTTGCCAAATTTATCGTCCTGTTTAAGATGACTGCTCTCACTCAAGTTTGGATTGGCGTGCTTTTCTTTATCTGTGGAAAATTTGCAGGACTTCCAGGTATGCTTCCCGGGAAATGCATCTTCTGGCTGTTCCGCGGTTGCATCGGCAGCATCGGTATCATTGCACTTTCCCTGCTCCTTTCCATGGTAATTCGCAGTTTTTCCGTACCAATCATCCTTTCTTTGTTCGGCAGCATTGCAAGTCTTGGCCTGGTGGCAAAGGGCGCCGGATATTTTTGGCCTTACGCTCTTATGATGCTTGGAATGAATGCAAATTCTGCCGACGATGGTATGATGGGACATTATGCAACCTTCCTCTTTTCCGTAGCTTTTTTCTTCCTGTTGTTTATCAGCGCCGCCGTTATTTACCTGAAAAAGAAAGATGTCCGCAGCGCATAATGCCTGTGGACATCTTCCCTCGAATAATACTTAGTCACTGAATCGTAAATCCAATCTCACAACCCTTATCTTTTTTACTTTCACAATAAATTGTTCCACCATGGTTTTCCACAATGTATTTACAAATAGATAGCCCTAATCCACTTCCCGGAATACTTGATGTTCTGGATTTTTCAGCCCGGTAAAATTTATCGAATACATATGGAATATCATCGCTGTTTATTCCTATTCCATTATCCCGTACACGAATCAGCACTGCATCCACTTCCCGGCTTGCAATGATTTGGATTTTGCCATTTTCTTTCCGATATTTCATGCTGTTTTCTACCAGATTATATAGCACTTCAAGTATTCTCTTTTCATCGATAGAGACAATCCGCTCTTCCATATCTATCGTAAAAGAAAATTCCATTCCCTGCTGTTTTACATAGCCATCGATTTCTTTCATTGCCTTTTCAAAAAAATCAATGAAATAAACCTCTTTTCGGCAAATTTCCAACTGATTTAACTGTGCATTGGAAAAATGAAGCAATTCCTCGATCATGCCGATTAACAAATCTGTCTTTTCTATCATTATCCGAATGTAAGATGCTCTTGCAGCTTCATCCTTTGCAATTCCGTCCCGCATACCTTCCGCATATGCTTTGATTGTAGATATGGGAGTTTTCAAATCATGGGAAATACAGGATATCAATTCCTGTTGTGCTTTTTTTAATTCTTCCTCTTTCATCTGCTTGGCTTTTAGTTCATCCCGCATCAGTTCAAAGGAATAAATCAATTCTCCAACCTCATCTGCATTTACACTGCGGCTAAAGATTCTTCGAAATTCATATTCATAATTTCCACGTATAATCTGCTGCGCCGAAGCGGTAATCTCTCCGATTGGTGCAAGCACACATCTGTTGCAGTAAAACAACCTCCCCACCAACAGCAAAACACCTGCTATAACGCCTATACAAGCAGGCATTGCACACCATAACAATTCCCTATTATAATTTCCGCCCGTAATTTCTTCCTCAGGAATAAGATAGACCACAAATCCATTTACAATGCCCGCCTCTTTTAATACAAAGCTCTTTTTCACCATGCCATCATTGCTTTTTCCGAAGCTTTCATCTATCCCAAGTTGTTCCTGCACATTTACCATATCGCCAGCCTTCACCATAAACGCCGAATCTGCATAGAGAACAATCCCTTCTAAATCACATACCAGATAAGGATACTTCCACGGTTCATAATTTCCCCGGGCGAGTGCCTCGTTATGCTCTGCCGTCAATACCCGCACCTCATTATCATAGGTTCTGATATCCATCTTTTGAAAACGCATCACACTGAAAAATACAGACAGCAAAATAACGACTGCTGCCAAAACAGTCGTTATCCGATTCCCCTGCCTGATTTTCTTTTGTTTTTTTTCTGTATTCATACTGCCTTCTCTTTCCGTAACCCGGCTTATGCATCAACCGCCAGTTTATATCCTGCGCCCCATACAGTTTTTATGTAATGACAATCCCGATTCTTTAACTTCTCACGGATACGGTTAATATAAACGGTAACGCTGTTATCGTCACATATTCCCTCATATCCCCAAACCTGCTCATATATCTGGCTCTTTGAAAACACCTGCCCCGGATTTTTTGCAAACAGCAAAAGAATTTCAAATTCCTTCGTCGTCAAATTAAGGCTGACCTCATCTATGTATGCTTCATAGCTGCCCGGAATCAATGACAATACACCAACACAGATGCGCTCTCCATTATCACTACTCTTTTTTTCAATATTACCCCCGTATCTGCGAAGCTGGGCCTTTACTCTCGCAACCAGTTCCAACGGGCTGAACGGTTTTGTCACATAATCATCCGCTCCAATGCCAAGAGAAACTACCTTATCCATCTCCCCACTTTTCGCGGAAACCATAATAACCGGCACATCGGACATACTGCGAATTTCCCTGCAGACAGTAATACCGTCTAGGATTGGAAGCATAATGTCAAGCAATACAAGACTCGTCTGCTCCTTTTTAAAATACTCCAGTCCCGCCTTCCCGTCATTGCAGATTTTGACTTCAAATCCCTCTACCTTAAGGTATTCCCCCAGGATATCTGCCAGTTCTTTTTCATCCTCAATAATCAATATCTTTTGTGACATTTCCCATCACTCCATTGTTTTTTTCCAGTATACGTTATTTGCCACTTTTTTTCAATTCTCTACCAGCCCCGCTCCTGCAAAAAATGGTATAACCGTTCTTCTCTTTCTTTTTCTTCTTCCTTATGGTATTCACCTAACTGTAACTCGCCGTCAATTCTTCCATCCCTTAAAAACAGTATGCGTGTTCCTCTGCATGCCGCCTTTAAGTCATGTGTCACCATAACTACAGACTGCCCATCTTTATGAATTTCAGAAAAAACATCAAGTACATGCTGTCCTTGTGAAGAATTTAACGCACCAGTCGGTTCATCCGCAAACAAAATTTTCGGATGGTTAATCAGTGCTCTGCAGATGGCAACTCTTTGCCGCTGTCCACCGGAAAGCTGTGTGGGAAATTTTTTCTTTTGATTTAACATATCAAACCGCGCAAGCATATCTTCAATCTCTTTTTCAATTTCCTTTTTGTTCCGTCCCGTCTTATAGGTCGGACTTAAAATATTTTCATATACATTTAAGTTTGGAATCAGGTTAATTCCCTGGAACACAAATCCAATCTTTTCTTTGCGAAAACCTGCCATCTTCCGTTCACTCATCCTGGTAATATCCGCACCGTCTAATATTACTTTTCCCGTTGTAACCTGATCCATGCCGCTTAAGGAATACAAAAGTGTAGACTTTCCAGAACCTGAACTTCCCATAATAACCGTAAAGTCACCTTCATAAATATCTAAATCCACGTTTTTAATGATATTATTTACTTCTCCGTCAACTAAAAAACTTTTACAAAGAACCTCTGTGCGAATAATACTGTTTTTTTCTCTCTTTTCCATTTATATTCTCCTTTATTCCACTACTCAATAACCAAATCTCTTACATTTATCTTTCGAATTCCTCCCGAAGAAAGAAATGTACTGATTATAAACAATCCGAATATAGCAATGTTTCCAAGCAAGATATGCACCATGTTATACTCGACTCTGTATTCCAGCAATCCAAACATTGCCCCAAGTGTCAGTTTCATAATATTCGGATACAGAGAAAGCAAAACCGGAACCGCCACTGCAATACTTACCGCTGCCAGAATACTTACAAAGCAGACATTCGCCGCCATCAAATGAGCCGAGGTGTACCCGATACATTTATAAATACTGTTTACTTTCACTTCCTTTTGGTTTTTCAACATGATAATACAGAAAATGTTTACACTTCCAATAAGCACCACCATTAAAATGACTGCGGGGATTGCGCTCTCCTGCGGTTCTGAGATCATTTCCATAATCGATGCAAATTGTTCTGTTCGCGGAATGACTTTTCCACTTCCCCCAACAATTTCCTCAATTCGTTCTACCTCACCGGAAATATCCTGATTATCCTTTAAATATACTGATACCGTATCATAAGCAAACGGCACATCCTCATACGCTTCTTTCGTCAACCTGCAGGATTCTCCTATATTGTAATAAGTCTGATATAATCCAGTAATTAGAAAACTCTTGCTGCTCTGCCCAAAATTCAGCTGGATATAATCCCCGACCTCTTTATGCAAAGTTTCCGCAATTTTCCCTGCCAAGGCGATTTCCTCACCGTTCTTTGGATTGCGCCCTTTTACAATCGTCATATCTACTTTGCTGTAATCTTCATAGACAAACGGATATACGACCGCATCTTTCCCGTTCTTTTCTCTTTCTACAATCAAGTTTCCGCTCATGCAGCACGCTGCCGTCTTAAGAACATTAGAATCTTCCTCTAATTTTTTTTCAATATCTTCTGCTGTTGCTCCGGCTGACACGGTAATCATAATGTCACTTTTATCAACCCCTAGCCAATAATCATTGTTATCCTTCATGTTAAGCGCTACATCTAAAGAGACCAGACCGAAATTAATGCCAATGACCGAAACAATCGCGACAACAAGAATTCCAAACGTTCCTTTTTTATCACGCATAATCATTCTTAATGCAATTCCAAACGGAGAAAAAGCACCTTTATAATCGCCCTTATAATTCTGCCTTTTGGCTGTATCTGTAGGACTCATGTTTCCCAATGCATAAACTGGCTTCATTTTCTTCATACGCGATGTTACCAGATATACCGTGCCAAGCACCAGAAAAAGAATCATTCCATAAATACCAAGCCCAACTTTTACAACATGAACATTCGCCTGCTCTCCGATATTGGCAAACAAATCGTCTAAAATCTGATTTGATAACGGTTTAGAAAATGCGATTCCACTCCAGACTCCCACCGTCGTAACAACAAAGTAAAACTTTGTATACAGACTTCTGATGGTATGATTGTCGTAACCGATTGTTTTATAGACTGCAATCGTCTTCGCATCGGAAGTCATGATACTGCGCAACACAAAGTTGACAATCAGACAACAGGTAAGCAGCATAATTGCTCCGACTGCAAGAAGAATCCCTCCAAGAATCTGAACCGCTAACAAGGAACTCTCAAGCGCATTGCTCTTTGTATTCATCTGCCCCTCTAATTCCCTGTCGTACGCCGCCTCATAGCTATCAAGTATTTGTTCCTCGGTAACCTCTTCTTTTGTATATAAACGTATCTCCATTTCCGGAAGCATCTGCTCTGGAAGTTGTTTCACCAAAACGTAATTTGTAAATGCATTCGAAGTAGAATAAATATCTGCATAAATGCCTTTTATCGTATAGGTGACATTTCCATCCGGCATATGCACGGTAAAGTCATCTCCTACCTTTAAATCATTTTCCACGCTGATGCAGGCAGGCACAATACATTCTCCTTCTTTTAAGTTTTCAAAATTCTTCCTGTTTCCTTCCACGCACCGGATATGTGCAAATACATCTGCATCATATTCCGTCAGATTTGTAAATGTCTCAATCTCCTTGTCACCGCTTGTTAATTTCTCTGAAATATAATGCATCCGCACACACACGGCTCTTTCGACTTCCTCTAACGCTGCTAACCGCTCTGCAATTGCCGTGACCTCTCCTTCGTTCTCCTCGGCATATGGATAAACCACTGCAAACGCCGACTCGCATTCCTCCGCCAACTGTTCCAGTGGCTCATTCAACGACACCAAAATGTTAAGTGATGTACTAAGCAGTAATGCACACAGCAACATAATAAGCCCTATCAAAAGCGTCTGAAGCTTTTTGTTTCTAAAGTTCTTTAACCACATTTCTGTTTTCTCCTTCCTCTATCTTAATCTTAATTGTAAAGGACATATCTTAAATAAAAATAGGAAAAATATTAATAATTCTTAATAGAACATAAAATGGCAGGAGAACTAATGCTCTCCTGCCTAAATAACTATCCTATAAACAACGCCCTTATTTTTCCCACCTTTTTACTATTTCTGCACAAGCCCAATATCATCCAACTGAATATCTCCATCCTGTTCCCCCGAAAATTCAATCCGGATTTCTTTTACATGTTCCATGTCAAAATCCTCATCCTTTGCCGAGAAATCTTCCGGCTCCACAATAACGGTTTGAAAATGATGCTTATATTCATACTGTTGAAACAATATATCCAATTTCTGCAATTGCACTTTCCAGGTCGGAAAAACTGTAGCAGCACTATCCGCCACGGTCTGATGGTTATTTTCATCCACCAGAACCACACGCGGTCGTAACGCTGTCTGCTCATTTTCCCCGTCATAACCACTTCCAATAACACGTCTGCCCTCGTGCCAGTTATCC
>CAMBKU010000003.1 GCA_945868305.1 uncultured Lachnospiraceae bacterium
TTTTTTCAATCTTAACCTGAGTGAACGCCTGTCTGTGACCGTTTTTCTTGTGATAACCGGTTTTTCTCTTGTACTTGTAAACAATAACCTTTTTTGCTCTGCCTTCCTTTACTACGGAAGCAGTAACGGTTGCATTAGCTACGATTGGATCACCAACTACTAATTTCCCGTTGTTTACAGCTAAAACCTGATCAAATGTAACAGTCTCTCCAGCTTCTGCACCAAGTTTTTCAATGGTAATGATATCGCCTTCGGATACTTTGTACTGTTTACCACCTGTTGCTATAATTGCGTACATATGGCACCTCCTATTATCATTACTCGCCAGTTGCGGTGCTGCGTAAGGGCAGACTTATAACCTCACTGTGCGGCATACTATGAAAGAATAGCATAGAAACTATGATTCGTCAATACTTTTTTGGAAATAAATCTGCTCTCGCAATGTTTTTTTTACTTTTTTCCGTGTCAGCTCTACCAAGCCCAATTTAGTGATATCAATAAGCTGTGTTGCGACTGGGTCTTTTTTTAATTCCATGCGGAAAGTGTGCATCAGTTCTTCCTCATCCTCTTTTGATTTCATGTTGATGAAATCCACGATACAGATACCGGAAATATTGCGAAGCCTCAACTGCCTTGCAATTTCTTTTGCTGCCTCCAGATTGATTTTTTTAAAATTTTCTCCGGAGGACTTTTTTGCAATATTTTTTCCACTGTTGACATCAATGACTGTAAGTGCCTCCGTAGGCTGAATAATTAAATAAGCCCCGGATTTTAGCCAGACTCGCTCTCTCAAGGCATCCCTAAGCTCCCCTTCCAGATTATAAAGCTTGTGAAGAGGCAGCATATCGTCTTCGTATAGTCTGAGATTTCCCTTAAAATTTATATTACCTTTATAATAAGCTGTAATTTCTTTAAAAACACTGGCATCATCTGTCACAATTTCTGCAAGAGAATCCATATCTAAATCCTGCAGGGTCTTTAAAATACCATGTTCCTGGCAGTAAAGCAAACTGAAACAGGTTTTATGAATAGAGGTTTCTTTTAAATGAATAAATTCCTGCTCAAGGTCTTTTAATTCCTGCAATATATCGTAATCAGCTGCATTTTTTGCGTTAGTTCGAACAATTACGCCATATTCTTCCCTCTTATTTGCTTCAATCAGCTTTTTAATCCTTGTTCCCGTCTCCTTATCCAGTTTTTTTGATACACCGGTCCTCAAATTTTCTGTAGTGAGCACCAGATAGTTTCCGGTAAAATTTAAGTTTGTAGTAAGATAAGGATCTTTGGTCTTCATAGCTTCCTTTTCTATTTGAACAAGGAGTTCATCCCCGATACATAAAGGCTTTTTTCCTATTTTTTTTGTAAAAAGCGGATGCTTCAACTGTTCCATAGGATAATAGCCCTGCTCTCCATTTCCGGAAAACTGGATGAAAGCAGCGTTTAGGTTCTTTACAATGTTAGTAACTTTCCCTATATAAATATTTCCGAGAATGGATTCCTGATTTACCGGGGTTAAAAACAAATCTGCAAGCTTATCATCTTCATAAACAGCAGTAATCCGGTATTCTGGATTACTCATTTCCATTCTGTGGGTAAAGGAATTTGCCAGCATAAGCAGTTCAGGTGAAAGTTTTTTTTTAGTTAAAACCAGTTTCTTTTTCAACGTTTATCCTCCTTATACAACATCTATTTGTCTTGATGCGCAGGAATCTCCGTTAATATATCGTTTCCCAGATCACCAAGGGGAACAAATCCCTCTCCTTCTTTTTTCGCATATACATCCACACGATGAATCTGAAAAGCAAATTCTTCGTAAGAAAGGGAAAGAAATTCATAAAAAGCCAAAAGTACCAGTTCCGGTTTTAAGTTATCCGTACTTCCAGTACAGACCTTCAGATAAAAGACAGGGCGGTTTGCTTCTTCCAAAATCTGAAAGTCATAAACAAGCTGCTTTAAGTCCATGACCTTCTCACTTTTCTTTGTTTTTTTTGTGACAAGAACTTCACTCCTGTCATAGAAAAAATGGTTTAATTTTTCCTGCCATTCCGGTATGCTGTAAGGATTATCATAGCCCTCTTTGATATAAATTTTATAGTCTGCGGCAGCCACAATAGACATCGCATTTTTTGCGTCAGTTGGAAGTTGCCGATATTCTAAGACTTCTACGCCATCAACCATTGCAAGATTTAAGTTTTTAATCGATGCTTCCGTCGTTTTCGTGGAATTTACCTCAATATCCAGATATTCGCCGTCACTGGTGATACCCACACCGAGGGGCGCAGCAAAGGACATAATCTGATGCGGGGAAAAGCCTTCGGAATATTTGATATCAATGTCTGCCCGACGCATAGCTTTCTGGAAATAACGCATCATGTCCAGATGTCCAATAAATTTCATCACTCCGGATTTTGCAAATTTAATTCTTATCTTCAAAGCAGACACCTCCTTTATAGTTCATAGCACCGCAACCGGAACACTGCATCCGGCAGTTTGGTGTAACCTTTTCTTCCTGTGCCGTATTCCACTGTCGAATAAGGAAATCTTTTGTCACGCCTGCATTGATAAAGTCCCATGGGAAAATTTCAGTGAGTGGTCGTTCGCGCATAGTATAGAAATCAGTATCCATACCAATTTCCTGAAAAGTTTTTATCCATTTTTCATTGTCAAAAAATTCTGTCCAGGCATCAAAAATACAGCCATTCTCATACGCCTTTAAAAGTGCCTGTCCCACCTTACGATCTCCTCTGGCGAAAATCCCCTCTAAGACCGTAACGTCAGCTTCATGCCAGTTATACTTGATGCTCTTTTTGTTTAACTGCTCTTTCACCGCGTCATTTACTACCTTTGCCCTGCCAAGATAACTGTCCCTGTCGTACATTCTTGCCCACTGAAAGGGGGTAAAAGGCTTTGGAACAAAAAAGGAAGTGCTGATAGTAATCTGACATTTTCCGTTTCTTTGGTCTTTCGGAATCTCATAATAGCGAACCGCAATCTTATTTGCCAGTTCAGCAATGGCACGCATATCTTCCGCTGTTTCCGTTGGCAGTCCTAACATAAAATAAAGTTTTACCTTTTGCCAGCCGCCTTCAAATGCCATTCCAGCTCCCTCTAAAATAACATCCTCAGTCAGTCCCTTATTGATTACATTTCTTAATCGCTGAGAGCCTGCTTCCGGTGCAAAAGTCAGACTACTTTTTCGGATATCCTGCACTTTACTCATGACATCCAATGAAAATGCATCAATGCGTAAGGAAGGAAGTGAAATATTAACCCCTTTGTCCTTAAAGTTGTCAATTAAGAAACTGACTAATTCCTCCAGATGGGAATAATCGCTGGAACTTAGGGAACTTAAAGAAATCTCCTCGTGTCCGGTGTTTTTTAACATTTCATAAGCATGTTTTTTTAAGACATCTATATCCTTTTCACGATTAGGACGGTAAATCATTCCTGCCTGGCAAAAACGGCAGCCACGAATACACCCACGCTGTATTTCCAGTACCACACGATCCTGTGTTGCCTTGATAAAAGGCACAATCGGCTTTTCGGGATAGGTAGCGTCTGTGAGATTTGTAACGACCTGTTTCTCTACTTTTGCAGGAACATCCTCATAAACAGGCTTCATTTCCTTTATCGTTCCGTCTTCTTTATAGGTCACTTCATAAAGCGATGGAACATAAATGCCTGGGATTTTGGATGCCTCATGCAAAAAATCAGCTCTGGAAATGCCTTTTTTACGACAGTCTTTATAAAGAGCAAACAGGTTATCATACTGTGTTTCGCCCTCTCCGATATAAAATAAATCAAAAAAATCTGCCAAAGGTTCCGGATTATATGTGCAGGGACCTCCGCCAATTACAAGCGGTACATCCCAGTTTCTGTCTTTTGCAAAAAAGGGAATTTGCGCCAAATCCAAAATCTGTAGTATGTTGGTATAACACATTTCATATTGAATTGTAATACCTAAAAAATCAAAGTTTTTTATTGGTTCCTGGCTTTCCAGTGCGAAAAGCGGAATGTTTTTTTCTTTCATAATCTCATGTAAATCTGGCCATGGAGAAAATACACGTTCACAGTAAACATCGTCTCTCTTATTGAACATGTCATATAAAATCTGCATGCCAAGATGTGACATTCCAATCTCGTAAACGTCTGGAAAGCACATACAAAACCGTATTTCTACACTTTCAGGATCTTTTTTTACCATATTTAATTCATTTCCAATATAACGGGCAGGCTTATCTACCGTTAAAAGAATTTCATCAGATAATGCTAATTTTTTACTCATTTCATACCTCTCGATAATTATCGGTTCAAATATCAGAATCGAATACCATCATAACATATTTTTCGAGATTTGTATAATCATAGTTTTCTTCGATTTTTTCCGTAATATCTTCTGAAGAAAAACCAAGGATTGAGATATCATTTTTCTCACAGAAGAAAAAGATCGCAAAAAGTAAAACAGACAGAAAGAAACGAATTCTTATCCCAGCGCCGATTCCAGCTGCCTGTGCTTCTACATCATTTTCTTTCTCCAGGCAATTTCGATATTTTTCACCGGAAGATTTTATCCCACAATCAGGGAAAGATTTCCGAACCTCCTCAATATATTTTTTTCTGTTTCGAATGTCTTCTTCATTCATAGCACCCAATAGTTTACATAAATATTTTATGTAAATCTCCTGTTTGATTTTCATAATTACTATAAATATATCGCATATATTTCAATTCATAACTAAAATAAAAATAGAAGCTGCCACAAACAGCTTCTATCTCTTTTATCCCAGAGTATTTTCTTTTTCCTTTAATATATCCGATATCTTATGCATGGTCCTTAAAGTAATCTCCATATCTTCTGGCGAAATCTGTTCACTGATTTCGGAATAATATTTTTGCATCATATTTCTTTGATCATTCATAAGTTCAATGGATTTATTGGTCAGCTCTACATATGTGCGTTCCTTTTCCGCATCTGTTTTCCATTTAACATATCCCCTGTCATAAAGCTTTTGAATTGCCTTTGAGATATCCGGCATGGAAAGCTGCATCGCCTCCGCCAATTCGGAAAGGTAAACGCCGCTTTTTAATGTTGAGGTTTCCTCGCAATGTTTGATGTAATACAAAAACATATAATCCGTTCGCTTAATAGAATGGAACACTTTATCGATATTAAAGTTCTTTAAAAAGAATTCTTCGGCATGATACTTTTCATTTTCCTGCATCACTTATCTCGCCTCTCTCTCTACATACTCTTTTTTGGTTACCAGACTCTTGTAGGCCGGACGAATAATTTTATCTGTGGAAATCAGTTCCTCAATTCTGTGTGCACTCCAGCCAACAATACGGGCAATCGCAAATAACGGAGTATAAAGTTCCACCGGTATGCCCAGCATATCATAAACAAATCCGCTGTAAAAATCGACGTTAGGGCTGACGCCTTTATAAATCTTACGTTCCTCTGCAATAAGTTCCGTGGCAATTTTTTCCACATTATTGTAAAGAACCATATCTTCTTCACGTTCTTTGTCTTTTGCCAGTTTTTCCACAAAATCCTTAAAGATCACTTCTCTAGGATCAGACAGAGAGTAAACTGCATGCCCCATTCCGTAAACTAATCCTTTGTGGTCAAACGCTTTTTTATTCAAAATCTTATCCAGATAATCCCGGATTGCCGTTTCATTCCCTGGATCCGGTACATGGGCACGAATATCTTCCATCATTTTCATGACCATAATATTGGCACCACCATGTTTCTTTCCTTTTAAGGAAGATAATGCCGCTGCTATTGCAGAATAAGTGTCGGAACCTGAAGATGTAACTACTCTGGTCGTAAAAGTAGAATTGTTTCCACCACCATGTTCCATATGAAGCAGTAATGCCACATCCAATACATTTGCTTCCAGACTGGAGAACTGCATATCCGGTCGCAGCATACGAAGGAAATTCTCCGCAATAGAAAGAGAAGCGTCCGGTCGGTGAATATACATACTTCCGTCTTTTTCGTAATGATTGTATGCATGATAAGCGTAGACTGCCATCATGGGAAAGATACTGATAAGCTGAATACATTGGCGCAGTACATTGCTAATAGACAAATCAGCTGTATCATCATCATAAGATGCCAGTGTCAACACACTTCGTGTCATGGAATTCATAATATCATGACTTGGTGCTTTCATGATAACGTCTCTGGTAAAGTTTGTCGGCATTTCCATACTATCCGCAATAATTTTCTGGAATTCGTTTAATTCTCTCTCCGAAGGAAGTTCCCCAAACAGAAGCAGATATGCTCCTTCCTCAAAAATAAAACGTTTATTTTTGCTTCCCTTTACCAGATCTTTTACATTATATCCACGATATAACAGTTGACCGTCACAAGGTACCTGCTTTCCTTCTACATTTTTAAACGCTGTAATTTCAGAAATATTGGTAAGTCCTGTCAGAACTCCCTTTCCATTTTCATCACGCAGTCCACGTTTTACTCCGTATTCCTGATATAAGTCTTTGGAAACGGTATCGTTTTTCAGGCAAAGCTGCTCCAGCTTTTTCGCATAATCAATCGCGTTGTCTCGATTTCCCATTCAGTCACCTCATTCTTTCATACAAGTTGTTGTTTATAGTTTCTCCAGTTCCCGGACGATATTGCCCTGCATCTTAGCACAGATTTGCTCCAATAAAACTCTTTCTTCCTCCGAAATATCCGTAAGTAAAATACGCCAGCATTCTTCATGTATCTTTAAAAAATCTTCGATTACCGGATCTGCTTCTCCGGACAGACGAATATGGATAAAACGATGATCTGTTCTATCTTCGCTCAGGAAAATAAATCCCCGTGCTTTCAGGTTATCAATAGACTTTGAAACATGAGCCTTTGAAATATGTTTTTTTTCCATAATATCCTTTGCCGTATCTCCACAGCGTCCATTGGAAAGATATGCAAGGATATCAAGTTCTATCTTTCGCAGTCCATATTTCTGCATCAGAGGTTCAGATTTCTTTTCCAACAGTTTCTTTAGTTCTGATCCTAACGTCAGCACATCATATTCTTTGTACATTTTTCCGCCATCCTGTTATTGGTTCACTTGTGAACTATTTAAAATTATACCGTTCTTTATGTAGAATGTCAAACTCTTTTCTAACGGATTCTGTTAATATTTTATAAAATTATTCTTAATTTTCCTTATTTTTATACATTCTCTAACAGAAAGAATATGCAAAAAACTCCGCGTACCCGGAATGGTACGCAGAGTTTTCTAACGTTGCGATAATTCTGTTGTGATTTCTTCCCATGTGATTCCCTTTTCTACCATAAGAACCATGATATGATAAAGAAAATCTGATATTTCATATTTGATTTCCTGTGAATCCGGATTTTTGGCTGCGATTACGATTTCCGTGCATTCTTCACCGCATTTTTTCAAAATTTTGTCAAGCCCTTTGTCAAAGAGATAGTTTGTATAGGAACCCTCCTTTGGATGCTCCTTTCGGTCTGCAATGACATTGTAAAGCGTTTCAAAGACTTTGAGCGGATTTTTTTCTACATATTCCTTTTTGATGATTTCGTTGAAAAAGCAAGTTCGATTTCCCGTATGACATGCTGCACCAACCTGAGATACCCGTGCCAAAATGGTATCATAATCACAGTCTGCCGTTAAAGACTTCACATACTGAATATGACCGGAGGTCATGCCTTTAATCCAAAGCTCTTTCCTGCTTCTACTATAGTAGGTCATTTTACCAATATTAATTGTAGTATTGAAAGCTTCTTCATTCATATAAGCAAGCATTAAGACCTCATTTGTCTTGTAATCCTGCACAATAACCGGAACCATGCCATCAGAGTTTAACTTAAGATCAGACCACTGAATCGCAGGCTCAAAATTATCCATCTTGATACCGGCTTTTCGACATTCGGTCTTTAATGCCATGACGTCAATTTCTGTGTTATTGATAAAACTGCCCATGATGCCGCGGACATTTACTTTCTTTAAGACCTCAATAATCTCATCTGGATTATATTCATCCATCTGGATAATATAAGGAATAGGCGTAATATTTTCTACCGCTTCTAAAATATTATAGTCCATAACAACAATTTCATGAAACATATCCTGCATTTCCGCCCGATGTTTAAAGATATAATCCACATTCTGGATGGAAAGCAGCATTTTATCCTTACCAAAGCGTTTACTGCCCTCCTCCGCAAGCTGGGTAGTCTCTGGCTTGGAACCATTTAAAACGACCTGTTTGCATCCGGCATAAAGGAATTTCTTAATATCTTCAAGACGCTTAATGTTTCCCCCGGCACAAATCGGAATTTCAATATTCTGCCACAAATTCTTTATGGTATGAATGTTTTTCTCATGTTCATTATCATCATCCGATAAATCATAAATTATGATTTTGTCGATTCCGCTGTCATTGTACATCTGCACAAGGGAATATAAATCGCCTGCCGAAGAAAAATCATCCGGTCCTTTTACAGCAACTCCATTCTTCAAATATAAGGTTGAGACAATTGTTTTCTTTTCCATAACATCACCCTATAAACTGCCTTTCGTCGATAAAATATCCGTAATCCGTGGATCTAAGCCGGTTGCTTCGTCCAGTGCTCTGGCAAATGCCTTAAACATTGCCTCTATCATATGATGATTATTTCCGGCGGACAATACCTTAATGTGAAGGTTCATGCCTGCAGAATAAGAAATAGCATAGAAAAATTCCTTTACCATCTCGGTATCCATATAACCCACACGGTCTGTGGTAAATTCTCCGTCGAAAGACAAATACGGACGTCCCGAAATATCAATAGCACAAAGCACTAGGGTTTCGTCCATCGGTAAAATACAGCTTCCAAAGCGCTTCATCCCTTTTTTATCGCCAACCGCTTCACGGATTGCCGTTCCGAGAACAATCCCAGTATCTTCAATCGTATGATGGCAATCCACCACAAGGTCACCCTTGACCTTAACGTTAAGATCAAATAAACCATGTCTTGAAAAACCGTCCAGCATATGATCAAAAAATCCGATTCCCGTATCAATATCAGCTTTTCCGGTTCCATCCAGCTTTAAGGTAAGAGAAATGTCCGTTTCCTTTGTTGTTCTTTTACATTCTGCAATTCGTTCCATCGCGCACTCCCTTTCCTCAATTCATTTCTTATTATCTTCAAATCTTACCCGGATTGAATTTGCATGCGCAGTAAGCTGTTCACATTCTGCAAACTGCACAATATCTTTATAAACCGGCTCTAATGCTTCTCTGGAGTAAGAAATAATACTGGACTTTTTCACAAAGGCATCAACACCAAGCGGTGAGAAAAACTTTGCGGTTCCGTTGGTCGGAAGCACGTGATTTGGTCCGGCAAAATAGTCACCTAACGGTTCACTGCTATATTCTCCTAAGAAAATCGCACCTGCATTGCGAATTTTAGTCATTGTTTCAAAAGGATTTACCGTAATAATCTCAAGGTGCTCCGGTGCAATCTCATTTGCCGTGGCAATGGCAGTCTCCATATCCTCGGCAACCAGAATATAGCCAAACTGATCTAATGATTTCTGAATAATTTCTTTTCTGGATAATTCTGCTACAAACTTGTCAACTTCCTTTGATACTTCATCTGCCAGTTCTTTGCTGGTAGTGACAAGAATCGCAGAAGCCATTTCATCATGCTCCGCCTGAGAAAGCAGATCGGCAGCTACATAACGAGCATTTGCCGTTTCATCAGCCAGAACCAAAATCTCGCTTGGACCTGCAATAGAATCAATATTGACATAACCAAATACAGCCTTTTTTGCCAGCGCAACATAAATATTTCCTGGTCCCACGATTTTATCGACCTTGGGAATACTTTCCGTACCAAAAGCAAGGGCTGCTATTGCCTGGGCACCGCCGACTTTATAAATCTTGTCTGCACCTGCTTCTTTTGCAGCAACCAACGTAGATGGGTTGACTTTTCCATCCTTTCCAGGCGGCGTTGTCATAATAATCTCATCTACACCTGCGACTTTCGCAGGAACAATATTCATCAGCACCGAAGAAGGATAAACCGCCTTTCCGCCAGGCACATATACACCGACTTTCTGAAGCGGTGTTACCTTCTGACCTAAAATTGCTCCGTTAGATTCCGTAGAAATCCAGCTGTTTTGCTTTTGCTTTTCATGATAGGAACGAATATTTACAAGAGATTTTTGCATAACCTTTAAAAGGGTTTTATCCACTTTCTCATATGCTTCTTTTATTTCATCTTCAGTTACAAGGATGTTGCCGGCATTAATGTCAGCTCCGTCAAATTTTTTCGAGTATTCAAAAATAGCAGCATCTTTATTTTTGCGCACATTGGCAACAATATCCGCCACTCTGCCCTCAAATTCACCATAACTGTTCGGACTTCTTTTTAATAAATTTTCGAGGATGTTCTCGGTCGTTTCTTGGGTTAAAGTTACAATTCTCATGACAATTCAGACTTCCTTTCTTTTAATTTTCGTTTATCACACGTTTTAAGTCAGTAATCAATTTTGTAATTCGCTCATTTTCCATCTTCATGCTGACCTGATTTACCACCATACGGGCAGACAGTGGGCACACCTCTTCCAAAACCACAAGGCCATTTTCCCTTAAGGTAGAACCAGTTTCTACGATATCACAAATAACCTCGGAGAGCCCCACGATTGGAGCTAACTCAATAGAACCGTTTAACTTGATGATTTCTACAGTCTGATGCTTTTTATTATAGAAATAATCCTTTGCGATTCTTGGATATTTGGTAGCAACCCGGATCTGTTCATGATGTCTTAACAGCTCCTTCGCTTCTGCCGGACCGCAGATGCACATCCGGCATTTTCCAAAACCAAGATCAAGCACCTCATAAATATTTCTGGCTTCTTCCAGTATCGTGTCTTTTCCGACGATGCCAATATCAGCGGCTCCATACTCTACGTAGGTCGGTACATCGGGTCCCTTGGCAAGAAAAAAGCGGAGCTTATATTCCTCATTCACAAAAATCAGTTTTCTTGTATTTTTATCTTTCATTTCCTCACAGGTGATACCGATTTTTTCAAAAGTTTCCAGTGTTTTATTCGCAAGGCGTCCTTTTCCTAAAGCGAAGGTCAAGTATCTCATATCTTCCATTTTCTATTCCCCAATCTTATATGTAATCTGCATAATTCCGGTTCTTTTTGCATATGCCTCGTATTCTGTTTTTCCATGAGCCGGATCATACAAAAGCAACTCTACAAAGTTTCCGTTTTTCCGAAGTTCTTTTGCCTGTTCAATCGCTTCTTTTTTGTGCGCGTTATCATAAACAAAAAGCTGTGTCTTATTTTCCACATAAACCGGAATCTTCTGCCGGGATAAAGCAGCTAAAAGCTGGTCAATGACAACTGCAAAACCGATAGCAGGTGATTTTTTTCCGAAATGAGTCAAAAGTTCATCATACCGTCCGCCTTTTACGATAGGTTCTCCGCTTCCGAAGGTATAACCTGCAAAAATGATTCCGGTATAATAATGATACTTACTGATTACGCTGAGTTCATAGGAAACATATTTATCTACGCCGTAAAGCTTTAAGACTTCATCCAGTTTCTCAAGACGTTCAACTGCATGCAAAATACGGCTGTAAGGAGCTGCAAGTCTTTTTACTTCTGCCAGATCATCTGCCGAATTATAAAAGGTTCCAATCTTCCCGAAAAGCTGCTTTAAATCTGTATCCATAGGAAGATTTGCCACAAATTCTTCTACTCCGAAGAAATTCTTATTGGCAATGAGGTCCTTTAATTCTTCCTCACTGTCTTCATCTAATCCAGCTGCATCCATTAATCCCTGCAAAAATTCCGCATGACCAATGCCTAACTGGAATTCCTTTAAACCGGAGGTTAAAAGACAGTCCACTGCCATTGCAATGATTTCTGCATCTGCATCTACAGAATCCTCACCAATCAACTCCGCACCAAGCTGTGTATTCTCCTTCAGACGTCCCTGATAACTATTGTTGTTGATGAAAGTGTTACCCATATAGGAAAGCCGGATTGGAAGCTCCTCGTCCATATAATACTTTACAGCACACCGGGCAATGGATGGTGTGATATCAGGGCGAAGCACCAGCGTGTTGCCCTCTCTGTCAAAAAACTTATATAACTCCCGGGAAGGAATTGTTCCAATCTCTTTTCCGAAAATATCAAAAAATTCAAAGGTAGGTGTCTCAATGGCATGATATCCATAGCTTTTTAGCGTATCCCGCAGATTATCCTGCAGTACCATCTTCTTCTCACATTCCCCATTATAAATATCCCTTACACCCTCTGGTGTATGAAGTAACTGCTGTTTCATAAAATCCTCCAAATCCTCGTTCATATTCCATCTATGTTCTTTTTTGCACTTTAGTGTGCTACCATGCTACTACGCGAAAATACTTACCCTATTATATCCAGTAACCGGTAAATTGTCAATCCTTGGCAATAAAAGATTTTATCATTTATTCCCGCAAATCAAGGTCTTTTTGCAATGTCGTCAGATAAGGAACCAGAACTCCCTTTTCCACAGATAAAAAGAAGTTCGGATCCAGTTCCTCATAGCGGAAGCTCTTGCGGCCACCTTCTTTCGCCCTGTTCCAATATACCAGAAGCTCAGCCAGTCTCAAATAATAAAATTCATTCCTTGCGGTAAAGGATAAAAGGAAAAAGGAAATGCCGCCTTGCTTTTCAAAATCCTCCATGAATTTTACCTGATGTTCATGTATATTTTGTAACGGAAACGTATCTGTATTACATTCCTTGGCATCAAAACAAACCGGAATGCCCTGCACCGCACCAATATAGTCGACCGTACTTTTCTGGTCAAAATAGGCAAGCGTGATATGCCTGGTCTCTTTGTCAATATTGATTGGTGTAATCGGCGTAGGAACTTTCTGAATCAACGCCAGTCCGTTTTCTAAATATTTTTCATTTGTCCGGTTAATAAATTCCTCTAAAGTGGAACCTCTTAAACCTCTTGAATTCCAAGTTGCCATAAATACTCCCTTTTCGCAGTCAAAAGCATTTGTCTATAATTTGCTAGATATATTTTTCCATGAGATAAAATCTTCCCTTACGCCAATCGATGTCGCCAGCTTTGGAATAACCGATACCGTAATACAATTTTAGCGCAAAGGGATTTTTGCTGAATACATCCAGCCGGATTGCATGAATTCCTAAAGTTTTCAAATGATCTTCTATATGAAGTAATGTACTTTTGGCAATTCCCCTATTCTGAAAAACAGGATTCACACATAGTCTGTGTATAATATAAAACGGTTCCTCCTTATACTTCCAATTTCCATTTTCATATTCAACATCAAATTCCTGATTTAATACATAAATAACTGCAATGTGATTTCCCACAAGCCCGACGTAAAGCTGCTCTTTTTTAATATCTTCGTAAAAATCCTCTCTGGTAGGATAGATCTCATCCCATTGGAAAATGTTCTGCCTGTTCATAGTGTCTATTGCGTTATGAACCAGACTGCACACTTCATCCAAATCATTCAAATTTGCAATTCTGTAGGTTATCTTTTCCTTCCGTTCATTTTTTCCTAATATGTCAGAAAAGCTCTCTGGCAACGGTGCCGTCACCTCTCTCCCGTCACGGAACACCATCCGGTAAGCATGAAGCATCTGTCCTTTTATCTTAAAGTTTTCCTTTAACTTCAGGTTTAGCTTATGGTCGCCATATTTCTCATCTCCTGCGATTGGATGCCCGATAGAGGCAAGATGTGCCCGAATCTGGTGAGAACGCCCGGTAATAAGATGCACTTCAAGTAATGTAAAGCCATCACAGGATTTGATGGGCGTGTATTCCGTTTCAATATATTTACTACCTGCCACTTCGTATTCCAAAATTGTGACCTGATTGCTTTTTTCATCTTTTTTCAGGTAACCGGTAATCTTTTTTGGCTCTTTTACTATTCCCTTTACGATACAACGGTAATATTTTTTCAGCCGTCTGTCCTTTAACTGCTCTGCCATATCCTGTAATCCTTTTAAGCTTTTTCCGGCAATCAGAAGTCCCGACGTATTTCGATCCAGCCGGTTGCAGATAGATGGGCGGAAGGTCTTTAATTCTTCTTCTGAAATGGCACCGCTTTTTAACAGATAGTCTAAAATATATTCGTTGGCAGAGATATCCGAAGGTTTTGCTTTCTGGGAAAGCATTCCCTGGGGCTTATTGATGATTAGGATATCTTCATCCTCATAAATTACATTAAGAGGATTCTCTTTCCCGTTCAAAAGCTGCTTTAACTCCGGCTCTGCCACAGCCGTCCCGGAAAATTTAAGAAAGGTCTCGTCTGAGAGAAAGAGCTTTACAAGATCCCCTTCCTTTAATTTTTCCGTACCCGCTGCCTTCTTTCCGTTTAAGGTGATGTTCTTCTTCCTTAACATCTTATACAGGAAGCCGTTTGTAGTCTCTTTCAGTAATTTATGAAGGTATTTATCCAGTCTTTGATTTGCTTCATTTTTTCCAATAATATATTCTTTCATGATTTCTCCCACACAAGACTATTTTGTTTTCTTTTTGTGTATATTCCGAATCGGCTTATGTGCCACTTTTTTACTGTTTGGTTTCCCGTTATGTTTGTCTTTTACCTGAAAGCTTGTTTTTCTATTTCCATTCTGCTGTTTTGCTGTTGCTCCTTTATTTTTTTCTTTTTTTATTTTTCTCGGACGAATCAGACATTTTTCATCAAATCCTATTAAATCTTCACGTCCAGCTTTTATCAGTGCTTCATGCACCAAATCATAATTGTCCGGATTCCGGTATTGAATCAGGGCACGCTGCATTGCTTTTTCATGCGGATTTGTTGCAACATAGACAGGTTCCATGGTTCTTGGATCCAGTCCTGTATAATACATACAGGTGGAAATCGTAGATGGTGTGGGATAAAAATCCTGTACCTGTTCCGGCATATAGCCTAAATCCCGCAAAAACTCTGCAAGTTCCACCGCTTCTTTTAACGTAGAACCGGGATGGGAGCTCATCAGATAAGGCACCAGATACTGTTTTTTGCCAAGCTTTTCATTCATCTTTTGATACTCTTTGACAAACTGGCGGTAAACTGCAACTGACGGTTTTCCCATTTTCTGGAGCACTGCATCAGAAATATGCTCCGGTGCCACTTTAAGCTGACCGCTGACATGATGTTCACAAAGTTCCTTTAAAAAGGTGCGGTCCTTATCGGCTAACAGATAATCAAAACGGATACCGGAACGGATAAACACTTTTTTTACCTTCGGCAAAGCTCTAAGTTTATGCAAAAGCTCCAGATAGTCTCTGTGATCTGCGATTAAATTTTCACAGGGCTTCGGAAACAGACACTGTTTGTTCGGACAGGCCCCCTTTGTCTGCTGTTTTTTGCAGGCAGGTGCCCGGAAATTTGCCGTTGGTCCTCCCACATCATGAATATATCCCTTAAAGTCCTTATCCTCTGTGATCTGTTTTGCTTCCTTTAAAATAGAGTCATGGCTTCTGGTCTGGATAATTCTGCCCTGATGAAAAGTCAGCGCACAGAAGCTACAGCCGCCAAAACACCCCCGATTGCTGATTAAGCTGTTTTTCACTTCGGAAATAGCTGGAACTCCGCCCAGCGCTTCATAAGAGGGATGATACGTCCGCATATACGGAAGGTCATAGACCTCATCCATTTCGGCCTGGGAAAGTGGCTTCTGTGGCGGATTCTGAACTACAAACAACTTTTCATCATAGGTTTCAAACAATCGCCTTGCCACAAATGGGTCAGTATTGCAGTACTGCGTATAAAAGCTTTTTGCATAGGCACACTTGTCGGCCTTTATCTCTTCAAAATGCGGCAGTTCAATGGCATCATAAATGTCTTGCCTGTTTCTCGTTTTATAAACCGTGCCGTCAACAAAAGTAATATCCTTTACATCCAGTCCACTGTCCAGGGCCTCTGCGAGCTGCACCACACTGCGCTCTCCCATGCCGTACATGACAATATCAGCACCGGAATCTAAAAGAATGGAACGCTTTACTTTATTAGACCAGTAATCATAATGGCCAAGCCTGCGCAGGCTGGCTTCAATCCCGCCAATCAAAATAGGCGTATGCTTATAGGCCTGCCGAATCAGATTGCAATAAACGATGGTTGCATAATCCGGGCGCTTTCCCATAACACCGCCTGGGGTAAAGGAATCCGTATTTCTTCTGTGCTTGGATACAGAATAATGGTTTACCATGGAATCCATATTTCCTGCAGTCACAAGAAACGCCAGCCTTGGCTCTCCGAAAATGGAAATACTCTCTTTGTTTCTCCAGTCCGGCTGTGAAATAATCCCAACCGTATATCCGTGAAGTTGCAAAATACGGCTGATAATAGCATGTCCAAAGGAGGGATGATCCACGTAAGCATCCCCAATGACATAGACAAAATCAAACTGTGAAATATGCTCCTTTTGCATATCTTCTTTTGAAATTGGTAAAAATCCGTTACTCATGCTTTAAAACCTCATAGGAATGATCTAAGATTTGTTCATAGGATGTAATATAATAATCTGCCAGTTTCTTTTTGCTCTCCACCAGATCCACAGAATAAGCATCTTCAATGGCGCATACCGTCATCCCGGCATTTTTTCCGGCAAGAATGCCATTTGGAATGTCCTCAAATACCAGACAGCCTGCTGGAGAAACCATAAGCTGTTCCGCTGTCCGAAGAAACACATCCGGTGCAGGCTTTCCCTTTTTGACCTCGTCAGAGGTCTGAAACACATCAATATAAGAATAAAGGTCGTGCGCCGTAGCAACGGCATGTAGCAGATCTCTGGAATTGCTGGTAGCAATTCCGGTTTTTATTCCCTTTTCTTTTAAATATTTCAAAAAGTGTTCTGCACCAGGTTTAAAAGGAACTTCCTTTTTATATTTTTCCCGAGCCATTCCGTTCCAGATAACTTTTAATTCCTCTGGTGTCTCAGAAATTGGAAAGGCTGCGGCAAAATATTCGGCAGTCTCATCAAAACTCATGCCTTCTATCTCTGCTTCCAGATTTTCGGGATATGCAAGCCCTTTTTTCGCCAGAAATTCCATGTCAATTCCCTTCCACATCCACATGGAATCTACCAATGTACCATCTAAATCAAAAATCACTGCTTTTTTATGCTCTAACATCACTGTTTCCTTTCAAATCGCTTATTTCTTTTTCGGAAAGCGGTCGATACTGTCCGGGCTTTAATGTATCATCCAAAGACAGTGTTCCCATAGAAAGCCGCTTTAAATATAATACCTCTTTTCCAACTGCTTCAAACATCCGTTTTACCTGATGAAATTTTCCCTCTGTGATTGTAAGACAAATTTCCGATATTTCATCGGAAGTTAAGATTACAAGTTCTGCCGGAAGTGTTGGCTTTTTTTCTCCAATATCAAGTCCTGCTTTCATTCTTGTCACATCCGTGTCATCCACCCTGCCTCTAATTTTTGCAAAGTATGTTTTTTTCACATGCTTCTTTGGTGACAGAAGCTTATGCGCTAAAGCACCGTCATTTGTGATAAGCAAAAGTCCCTCTGTATCGATATCCAGTCTCCCCACCGGGAAGAAATCTTTTTTCTGTGGCACTTCCAGTATATCCAACACTGTTTTATGAATTTCGTCCTCCGTAGCAGACACATATCCGGCAGGTTTATTTAACATATAATAAGAAAACTTTGCATAAGCAATTTTCTTACCATTTAGTGTAACGATATCCATTTCCGGATCCACTTTAAACTCCGGCCTTTTTACGCTCTCTCCGTTGACAGAAACCTGCCCCTTTTTTATAATTTCTTTTATCTCACTTCTTGTGCCGATTCCCATATCGGCAAGATATTTATCCAATCTTAAATTCTTCATGATATATCCTTAATAATCATAACTTAACTTTTTTTCATCTAAAGTGCGTAAAATCCAGTACGGATTTACACTGACCTCATTTCCATCTTTATCGTTAATGTAGATTCCAACATGCAGATGCACAGGAAAATTACCGACAGTTCCTTCTGTATCACTATAACCGCTGTCACCCATGAATCCCAATAGTTCACCTGCTCTTATTTCATCTCCGGCCTTAAAATCTTTTGCGTAATCATATAAATGCGCATAATAGAAATATCCGCCGCTCGGACTACGGATACCAAGCCGCCAGCCGCCCAGTTTTAACCAGCCCACCTGCTCTACTATACCATCTGTCATGCTTACAACAGGGTAAACTCCACGTTCATTTATGGATGCCATAATATCACAGCCTTCGTGTCCCCGTTTCCCACCGTAAGTGCGGCTCTGCATCCAGGAATCCGAATAACTTACTGTGGCATTGTCATTTTGTTCGGATTCCGGAACCGGAAAATAAACGACATCCTTCCAGACCGCATCAATATAGGAAATAAATTCCTGTTGTACAGGATTTTTTCTACGCTCTAAACGCTTTGTAAGCTGTAATGCTGTATCTTCCCCGGTATCTCCGGTCACAAAATAGCAAAAAAGCCGATTGGAAAAGTCTGCCTTACTTCCATCTTTCTTTAACGTTTTTGAAACCTCAAGTGGAACCTGTTCATCCCGGAAGGTCTCATAAATCCGATCCCGGTCTATCACATAAGCAAACTTGGCTTCCTGCTCCATCCGGGCAAAAAGCTGTACATCCAGGCAAAGAATGCCTACAAACATAAGAAAACCAAAGACCGAAAAAGAATGTTTCTTTTTTTTCATTACACACACTTGTCATATCATTTCTTTTTTCTAAATATATTGAAGTATGAAAAAAACTATTTCTGTCTTTTTATTGTTTTCTTTTATTTTTTTAATGCTTATGTTTCCTCAGGAGACAGTACGTGCTGCCGGAGATGGATTGATTTTGTGGTATACCTCACTGCTTCCGACTCTGCTTCCATTAAGCATTTTTTCCAACATTCTGATAACATCAGGATATTTTCATTATATCACAAAATATCTCTACGCAGTAGTAAAACCGTTTTATCCCATCAGCCGTTCCGGTGTATTCCCACTATTCGCCGGACTGCTGTTCGGTTTTCCTCTGGGCAGCAAGATTACTGCTGATTTAGTGGAAAAAAAGGAGCTTTCCAAAGAAGAAGGAGACATCTTAATTTGCATTTGCAATAATTTAAGTCCTGTATTTATAAACAGCTATGTCTTTCGGGAATGTTTAAAACGCCCGGACTTACTGCCGTTTGGCTTTGCTATTCTTTATCTGCCGCCGCTTATCTGGGGTTATTTTAAATTAAAGAAATGCGCAGACTATAAAAGAACAGATATAAAAAAGCCGGCATCAAGATCTCAATTAAATTTTAAAATCATTGATGCTGGCATTATGAATGGATTTGAAACTTTAACGAAACTGGGCGGTTATATCATGCTCTTTTCTATTCTGAATGCTTTTATCCGTATGCTTCCGCACTCCAGTAAATTAGCTGAAACAATCTGTGCCGGCATCCTTGAGGTGACAAACGGTGTCCATGCCGTCACTGCAATTTCCTCTCCTGCTCTTCGTTTTGGCCTGGCATTGGGATTTACAGCATTTGGCGGCATCTGCGGTCTGGCGCAGACTGCTTCCATGATAAAAGATTCCGGTCTTTCCGTTTCCTGCTATTTGAAAGCCAAACTGATATTTGCCCTGCTTGGCGGCGGAATCGGTGGTTTCCTTTTTTATATGGCAGCACCGGGTTTATGAGAGCATATCCGTGTTAATTTCTGTCTTTGTTTCTTCTTTTTCACCTTCCGAAGCAGAAACAGAGTCCTCCTGCGGCGCTTCATTCATAACTTCCGGAGGCACTAACTCAGCACGGTTCGCCGTAACAATGTTCATACATTCCTGAAGGGAATTGATAAGATTATCGTACCGGGCACGGGAAGAGTCAATCGCATGGGAAAGAATCTCCTCGGTATTTTTAAGTAGTTCATCGGTATATGTAATGGCACCCATACGAATATCATTGGCATCACTCGTCGCTTTATCCAAAATCTCCTGCGCCTGTTTTGTTGCAATCATGACAACCTCATTTGCCTGGGCATATGCCTGCTGCATAATCTGATGCTCACTGACCAGTTCACTGGTCTGCACCTGCGCCTGCGCAATAATTGCATCTGCTTTTGCCTGCGCATCTGCCAAAATTGCTTCCTTGTTGCTGATAATTTTCTGATAACGTTTGATTTCCTCCGGTGTCTTCATGCGAAGCTCGGTCAACAGTTCTTCCAGTTCTTCCTTGTTGACTAGAATCTTCGTACTGGATAATGGCTGAAATTTACAGCTATCTATGTATTCTTCAATCTCTTCAATAATCTGTTCCATCCTGCTGCTCATGTCCACCGCTCCTTTATTTCTTTATATTATATTTTGCATAAATCTTGTCAACGAGCTGCTCCGGAACGAACTGGGAAATATCTCCGCCATAGGAAGCAAACTCTTTTACAATCGTTGAACTTAAATATGCATATTCCAGACTGGATGTCAAAAATACGGTGTCTACTTTGGGATTCACCTTGTGGTTTGTCTGCGCAATCTGAAGTTCATATTCATAATCCGAAATAGCACGAAGCCCACGGATAATAATCGTCGCTCCAATCTGCTCCATAAAGTCCACCAAAAGTCCATCAAAAGAATCCACCTTCACATTTGGCATGTCCTTCGTCATCTCTTTTAACATACTAACACGTTCCTCAACAGAAAACAACGAATTTTTTGCGCTGTTGTTCAGGACGCCAACCACCAGTTCATCCACCATTTTCGATGAACGCTCGATAATGTCCAGATGTCCGTTTGTAATCGGGTCAAAACTGCCCGGATAAATTGCTCTTGTCATAATCTTTCTCCATTACGCTGTTTCTTATTTCTCTTTTTGTAAAAATACATGCTTATTTGTTTTGTAGCATTTTTCCTTTAAAACTGCAAATCCAAATTCACCGGCATAAGAAAAATCCGTCTCAAGTGACGCCTCTACAATAATCTTTGCTGATGGCTTTACCAGAGAAGAATGGCTTAAAAAGGAAAGAACCTCTTTTTCCAATTCTTTGTTGTAAGGCGGATCCATAAAAATCAAATCAAACTGATATTTTCCTTCCAACGCACGAAGCCCCGAAATAACATCCATCTGTACCAACTGGCATTTATCATCAAATTTCGTAAAATGAATGTTATCCTGTATACAGGCTGCCGCATTTTTAGCATTTTCAATAAAAAATGCTCTCGCAGCTCCCCGGCTCACCGCTTCTAAGCCTATTTGACCGCTTCCCGCAAACAAATCCAGAAAATAGCAATCCGGTACATCCTGTTGAAGCATATTGAAAAGTGTTTCTTTGATACGATCCGTTGTAGGTCTTGTATCCATTCCTGCTATAGTCTTTAACGGCAGGCTTCTTGCCGTTCCCGCAATAATCCTCATTTCTTTTCCTCATCTAAAATCATTTCTTTTACAAAGTTTAATGCCTCTGTTGCAGCACTTCTCCGCACCTGACTGCGGTCTCCAGGAAAAACAAATCGTTTTGCCTGAACCTCTCCTTTCAAGGCACATCCAATATAGACCAGTCCAACCGGCTGATCCAGACTGCCGCCGTCCGGTCCTGCGATTCCGGTTACTGAAACACAGATATCACATCCTGCTGCTTTTGCGCCGCCAAGCGCCATAGCCTCTGCGGTCTCACGGCTGACCACAGTAAATGTCTTTATTAGTTCAGGATCCACACCAAGCATTTTTTCCTTTGCTTCATCGGAATATGTGATGTATGCTTCCTTCAAATATTCGGAAACTCCCGGCACGTTAATCAATGTCGCAGCCACCAGTCCTCCGGTACAGGATTCAGCAGTGGTAATGCTAAGGTCATATTCCTTAAGCAGTGATACAACTTCTTCTTCTACTGCCATCTATTTCTGCTCCTTTAAAACCTGCTTGTTTTTAATAATATAATCAACCAGAGATACTACCGTAAGAATCAGCGCCACATAGGTAAGAATCACACCGAGTACCTGGAAGAAAGAATTTGGGATATCCAGAATCAACACAATAATCATAAGCATCTGAAATACCGTTTTAAATTTTCCCCAGTAGCTTGCAGCAATGACAATCCCATTGTCCGCTGCAATCAAACGAAAACCACTGATAATAAATTCACGGCTGATGATAATAATTACAATCCAACACGCCAACTGTCCGGTTGCCACCAGGCAGATCATTGCTGAGCAGACAAGCAGCTTATCTGCGAGCGGATCCATAAATTTTCCAAAATTAGTGACCAGATTGTATTTTCTTGCAATCTTTCCGTCAAGCATATCGGTCAGACTTGCCACGATGAAGATTGCTACCGCTATATATTTTCCATATTCTGGAAAATAAGACGTTAACATAAAAAATACAAAGAATGGGATTAAGATAACTCGAAATATAGTTAATTTGTTTGGTAAATTCATATTACACAATCTCTCCTATCAAATCATATTCATATGCACCGGTGATTTTTACTTTTACAAAATCCCCGGACATGAGTTCTTCTTCTGTATTGATGAAAATATAGCCATCTACGCCAGGAGCATCCCGGTAAGTTCTTCCTACATAGGCATTCTCATCGGCAACTTTTCCCTCAATGAAAGCCCATATTTCTTTACCTGTCAACTCCTCATTCTGGTCAAAAATAATTTCCTGTTCTAGTTCCATGACATCATCTTTCCAGGTAAGTTTGGTTTCTTCTTCAAGCTGATCTGGAAATTCTGCTGCAGGAGTTCCCTCCTCCGGAGAATAAGCAAAAGCACCGAGACGTTCAAATTCCATATCATTTACAAACTGCATCAGTTCCTCATGCTGCGCCTCCGTTTCTCCCGGAAAACCACAAATCAATGTTGTGCGTAAAGCAATATCCGGTATCTCCTTACGCAACTTTTCTATGATACAGACCAAATCTTTTTTGCTGGTTCTTCGTCCCATCCGCTTTAAAATTTCATCATTGGCATGCTGAATCGGCATATCCAGATAATGGCACACTTTATTATTCCGCTTAATCGCATCAATCAGTTCATCATATATTTCTTCCGGATAACAGTAAAGAATACGAATCCAGACAAGTCCCGGAATTTCATTTAACGCATCAAGCAATCTGTGCAGACTCTTTTTTCCATAAAGATCAATTCCGTACAGTGTAGTCTCCTGTGCAACTAAAATTAATTCTTTCACACCTGATTCTGCCAGTTCTCTTGCCTGCACAACCAGTTCTTCGATTGGAACGCTGCGATAACTGCCGCGGATGGACGGAATAATACAGTAAGTACAGTGCTTATTGCACCCTTCTGCAATTTTTAAATAAGCGTAATGTCCACCGGTAGTTAAAATACGCTTTGCTTTCACTCCCGGCATTCCCTCTAAAGCAGCAAAGTGTTCATATTTTTTCCCTTCCAATGCCTGTTTTACCGCATTTACAATGTCATCATAGGAATTCGTTCCAAGTATTGCATCGACCTCTGGTATTTCCGTTTCTATCTCTTCGCGATAACGTTCTGCCAGACACCCGGTTACAATCAACGCCTTGCAACTTCCTTCCGTTTTTAACTGTGCCATTTCCAAAATAGAATTTACACTTTCTTCTTTTGCATCATTAATAAAGCAGCAGGTATTGACAATAATAATATCCGCTTCTCTTTCATCATCTGTAATCTCAATGCCCGCATCCGCAAGCATGCCGAGCATATATTCGCTGTCTACCAGATTTTTGTCACAGCCAAGTGAAACAAAAAGCAGTTTCATGAAAACCTCCATATTGTGAAAAAGGGGGCCAAACTTCTTTGGACACCCCTCTCCGTAATTTTACTGTTCGTTTTCCTCGTCACTCATAATTTTTACTTTTCCGGTATAAAGTTCTTCTACCGCAATGGACAGAGGCTTCTTTCCTTCCGCATGAGCAACAAGCGGTTCATCTCCGGCAATAATCTGTCTTGCACGCTTTGCCGTTGCAATTACGATGGAATAACGGCTGTTTACCACCGGTTCCTCACCGATTTCAACGTCATGGTTTACGACTTTCATAAGTTCTACATAAGATGGATGTATCATAAGTTATTCTCCTTTCAAAAACTTTTCAGTTCTTTTCTGATTTCTTGAATAAAATTTATATTACGTGATACACGGAATTTTTCATTTTGGATAATGGAATGTACTTCTTCCACACACACATCCAATTTGTCGTTTATCACGAGATAATCATAATTTTCAATTCCGGCAGATTCTTCTACTGCTCTTGCCAAACGTTTTTCTACTGTTTTTTCATCTTCAGTACCGCGTCCAATCAGCCGTTTTCTTAAAATCTCAACAGAAGGCGGTGATACAAATAATAACAATGTATCCGGGAATTTTTCTTTTACTTTCAATGCTCCCTGAATCTCTATCTCTAAAATGACATCCTTGCCTTCCTCTAACATTTGCTCCACATAAGCCTTGGGTGTTCCATAATAGTTTTCTACATACTGGGCATATTCAATCAGTTCCCCGTCAGCAATCATTTTTTCAAACTGTTCTCTGGTCTTAAAAAAATATTCCCGTCCGTCTACTTCGCCAACACGCGGCTGTCTTGTTGTTGCGGAAATAGACAACGCATACTGGGTATCGTACTTTTTTAAAAGCTCTTTCATAATTGTACCTTTTCCAGAACCGGAAAAGCCTGAAACAACAATTAAAATTCCTTTTTTCTTCATTTCTTATTCCTCTGTTTCATTTTCCCTGCCATTAAAACGTCCGGCAAGCGTATCGGGTTGCAAGGCAGATAAAATCACCTTGTTCCCGTCTACCAGAATAATCCCTCTGGTCCGTCTTCCCTGCGTTGCGTCTACAATCCGGTCTTCTTCTTTTGCCTTTTGAACCAGACGCTTCGCCGGAGCAGAATCCGGCGTAATGATAGAGACAATTTTATCCGTATTGACCACATTTCCAAATCCAATATTTAAAAGTCTTGCCATATCATTACACCTATTCTATATTCTGAATCTGTTCTCTTACTTTTTCAATATCTGTTTTTAAATTGATTCCGGCATCCGAAACTGCAAGGTCATTTGCTTTGGAAAGAATCGTATTTGCCTCCCGGTTCATTTCCTGCGCAATAAAATCCAGCTTTCGTCCAATGCAGCCCCCCTGCTCCAAAACATCCTTTGTACTTTTAATGTGGCTGCGCAACCGGACAAGCTCCTCATCCACGCAGATTTTATCAGAAAGAATCGTAACCTCTGTGGCGATTCTCCCTTCTTCCATTGTCGTATCACCAAGCAACTCTGCTACCTTTGCTTCCAGTTTTTCCCGGTAATCCTGCACAATTTCCGGAGAACGTTCTTCGATAAAATTCACATAAGAAAGCATCGTATCAAGCTTTTCTAGCAAATCCTTCTTTAAATGTTCTCCCTCTTTTCTCCGGGACTCTACAAACTGTTCGGCAGCCTTCCGGATGGTACGCTCTAAAAGCGGCCAGACTGTATCCTCGTCTACTTCCTGTTCCTCTAAAGTAAAAACCTCCGGATAACGGGATAATGTGCTGGTCTTAATATCATTTTCCAATCCAAACTGCTCTGCCATATGTTTCAAATGTGTCAGATACTCATAAGCGACCGCCTCGTTATATTTCAGTACAAAATTATCTTCCGTATAATCCTCATAAGTAAGAAATACATCTACTTTTCCGCGCTCTATATATTCCTTTAACAAACTGCGGATAGCTCCCTCAAAAACATTCAGTTTCTTAGGAAGCTTTATGTTCATATCAAGATAACGATGATTTACTGATTTTAATTCCACTGTGACTTTGCGGTTGCCCTCCAAAATCTCGCACCTTCCAAAACCTGTCATGCTCTCAATCATCGTGTTCACCTTCTTATCTTCTTTCCTGCATTCATGCACAGATAGATATATTATAGATGATAAAATCCCATTCGTCAAATCAAATTAAATGAAGTTTCTGAAAGCCAAAAAAAATGCCATCTTCATCCACCGGTTTTGTAACAAAATCCGCATATTCTTTCAAACTTTCAATTGCATTTCCCATAGCAACACCCGTTCCTGCAAAGGCAAGCATTTCGATATCATTTGCACCGTCCCCAAATGCTACAGCATCTGCTCTTTTACTGCCAACACAATCAAGATATGCCTGCATTCCGGTCGATTTATCAAGACCGGAAATACCGATTTCACCACTGCTTCCCTTCATATTTTGGTAGCTCATGGCTGTAACGGTAAAATCCGGGGATAAGTCTCGCTGCACCTGAGCTACTCCAAAAGGCGCCATATGGTAAATGACCTTTTCCGAGTGCTCATAATTTTCTAAATCCTCGCGAATCATTAGTTCGCCTTCCAAATCTTTCCGCTGTTTTTCTGTCAAACGCATGGTCTTATAAACATCATCTAAAAGAACTGCACAACGTCGATTTAGAAGAGTGCCCACATCTGTTTGGACTGAATAAAAAAAATTATTTTCTTCCAAATAGGAAATCAACTTTTTTCTCTGTTTCGGTTGAATGTAATGATGAAACAATTCCTTTCCGCCACAAATAACAAAAGCACCTGCTCCTCCCACGATACCGTCAAAAGGAAGAGATAAAATTTCCCTTGAAATCTGATAACGGCTCCGCCCGGTACAGACCACCAGATGGTGGCCTGCTTTTTTTGCCAGGGCAAGAGCCTGCTTTGCAGAATCCGGGATCTTTCCATGAAAATCCACTAAAGTTCCGTCAATATCCAGAAAAATCACTTTTTTATCCATATGTTTCCTATTCAGCCTCCCGGATCACTTTACGCACCGGAAGAATGCAGCCCGGAGATACAGACAGTTCATCCAGTCCCATCTTTAAGAAACGCTCCGTCAACTCTGTATCTGCACCAAGTTCTCCGCAAATACCAGCCCAGATTCCTTCCGCATGCGCATTTTTCACAACACGCTCAATCAAACGTAATACAGCCTCATGATGCGGATTATAGAAACGATCCAATTTACTGTTCTGGCGGTCAATGGCAAGGGTATACTGAGTCAGGTCATTTGTTCCAATACTGAAGAAATCTACTTCCTTTGCCAATTCGTCACTCATTACTGCAGCCGCCGGAGTCTCAATCATGATGCCCTGCTCTACTTCGCCAAACGGGATATTTTCCTTCGTAAGCTCGTCTTTTACTTCTGCAACAATCTTTTTGATTTCACGTACTTCATCTACAGAAATAATCATCGGGTACATGATGGCTATATTTCCATAGTTGCTGGCACGGAACAGTGCCCGAAGCTGTGTTTTAAAAATTTCAGGCTGGGTCAGACAGATTCGAATGGCCCGATAACCAAGTGCCGGGTTATCCTCTTTCCCCAGATTAAAATAATCCACCTGTTTATCTGCTCCAATATCAAGTGTACGGATAATAACCTTCTTACCTGCCATAGTCTCTGCCACCTTACGGTATACGGCAAACTGTTCTTCTTCTGTTGGAAAATCATCTTTTTCCAGATACAGGAATTCGCTTCGAAACAGACCGATTCCTCCTGCATCGTTTTCCAACACACTTGCAAGATCTGAAACATTTCCAATGTTGGCATAGAGATTGATTTTCTGCCCGCTTTTTGTTACATTTTCTTTTCCTTTCAAGGTTAAAAGAAGTTCTTTTTGTTCTTCGTCTTTTTTACGTTTTTCTTCATACTCTGCCAGCGTTTTTTCATCCGGTTCTACAATAATCTTTCCTTCATAACCATCCAGTATGGCAGTTTTTCCATTCCAGGATTCATCAATATCTACGCTGATAAGCGCCGGAATGCCCATTGTTCTCGCAAGAATAGCAGTATGGGAATTTGCAGAGCCAAGGTGGGTAACAAAGCCAAGAAGCTTACTTTTATCCATCTGTACGGTTTCACTTGGCGCCAGATCCTCTGCCGCAATAATGACCGGTTCATCGCCGATATCCGAGCCGGTATCGTTACCATTCAATATTGTAATAACACGTTCAGAAATATCCTTTACATCTACGGAACGGGCTTTAAAATATTCATCATCCATATCTGCAAACATTTTTGCAAAATTATCTCCGGTCTGTGCCACCGCATACTCAGCGTTTACATTCTGTCCTTCAATCAGATTTTGAACGGAATCGTTGTAGTCTCCATCTTCTAACATCATTGCATGTACATCAAAAATCTGTGCGTTTACCTCGCCTACTTCTTTCAGCGCCTTTTCATAAAGCACATGAAGCTGTGCAATGGCTTTTTGCTTTGCCTCCTCATAACGCGCCAGTTCTGCTTTACTATCTTCTATTTTCCTTCTTGCCACCTGATTTTCTGTCTTTTTTAACACTCGGATTTTTCCAATTGCCACTCCGTGAAATACTTTTTTTCCTTCTTTATATTCCATTTTATTTCTCCTTTACGAAAAATAGGACAATCAGCCGTCCTTAAAACTAAGGGCGGCAGATGTCCGTTCTCTTTTATTTTTACAAATTTTCTTCAAAAAATGTTTTCATGGCATCCAATGCCATTGTTTCATCGGTTCCATCGGCCGAAACAGTTACTTCATCTCCACACTTGACACCCATTGCCATAACTGCCATCAGCCTTGTAGCATCAGCATTCTTACCATTACAGGAAAGTGTTATATTTGCTTCAAATTCCTTTGCTGCCTTTGCCAACATACCGGCCGGTCTTGCATGAATTCCGATTTCATCTTTAATTGCGTAATTAAATGATACCATATGTTTCCTCCTTATAATTCTTCACCATTTGTTTTAATCACATTCTGATACCATGTGAAAGAATCTTTTTTTCTTCTTTCAAGATCTCCGGTCCCATCATCGTATTTGTCTACATAAATAAAACCATAACGCTTTGCCATTTCTCCCGTAGAAGCACTGACCAGGTCGATACACCCCCAAGGTGTATAGCCCATTAAATCCACACCGTCTTTTACAGCCTCCTTCATCTGAAGAATATGCTCTCTCAGATAATCGATACGGTAATCATCATGAATACTTCCGTCTTCTTCCAGTTTATCATATGCGCCAAGACCGTTCTCCACGACCATAAGCGGAATACCATAGCGTCCATAGATTTCATTCAATGTATATCTTAACCCTTTTGGGTCAATCTGCCAACCCCAATCACTGGATTTTAAGTATGGATTTTTTACGCCTCCCATTAAATTGCCGGAAGACTTTGCTTTTTCCGAATTCGTGGATACACAATTAGACATATAATAGCTGAAAGTATAAAAATCAACCGTACCCTCTTTTAGTATATCTTCATCCTCCGGTTCCATTTTTATTTTAATTCCATTCTCCTCAAAGTAACGTGCCGCATAGTATGGATAAGCCCCCCGCACCTGAATATCGGAGCAGAACCAGTTTGTCATCTGCATCTGCTTTTGTGTTTCCACCATATCATCCGGGCTGCAGGTAAATGGATACATTGTCGCAAACAGAGACATATTTCCCATCTTAAACTGTGGATATTTTTCATGAGCAAGCTTTACCGCCTTTGCGCTTGCCACAAACTGATGATGAAGCGCCTGGAAACGCACCTGCGGTTTATCCGGAACCTGATTTATCGGCCCGCTATACCCTTTAATGGTTCCAAGTGAAAGAACATTCCCCATCGGCATGGTTCCTGCATTGATTTCATTGAAAGTCAGCCAATATTTCACTTTGTTTTTATAACGTTCAAAAATAGTCTGGCAATATTTCATATAATAATCAACACACTCTCTGCCTTCCCATCCGTTACATTTTTCTACCAGTGCATACGGCATTTCATAATGCGAAATCGTCACTAACGGCTCGATACCATTCTTTTTACACTCATCAAATACCTTATCGTAAAAAGCCAGCCCTGCTTCATTCGGTTCTTTTTCCATTCCAGTGGGAAATATCCTCGTCCATGCAATGGATAAACGGAATACCTTAAATCCCATCTCTGCAAACAACGCGATATCCTCTTTGTAATGATGGTAAAAATCCGTTGCCTCTCTGCTTGGATAAAGAGTTTCCTCCTCAAAAACCGGTGTCACCCGCTTTGGCGTTGTATGAGAACCATTGGTACACATATCAGAAACAGAAGGGCCTTTTCCATCTGCATCCCATGCCCCCTCATACTGATTTGCCGCTGTGGCACCTCCCCACAAAAAATCTTTACGAAATGTATTCATACCGTTTCCTCCTTTATCTCTTATTATGGCATCATTTATAAAATCGTAATCAGATCTGTGCCGGCTTTTATCGTACCGGAAACCGATGGTACCACATCTGCGAAATCATCTGTATTTGTAACGATAACTGGTGTTGTGACAGAATAGCCTGCCGCTTTCACTTTTTTTAGATCAACCTCAAGAAGTAATTCTCCTTTTTTTACATGATCTCCCTGTGCCGCCTTCGGTGTAAAGCCGTCCCCATTCAATTTCACAGTATCCATACCTACATGGATCAAAATTTCCACTCCGTCATCAGACATCATTCCAATGGCATGACCAGTCGGGAAAAAAGTGGTAATTTCACCATCTGTTGGTGCATAAATCTTTCCTTCTGAAGGAATAATGGCAACCCCCTGTCCCAGTGCTCCAGTTGCAAATGCTTCATCTTCTACCTCTGCAAGATCCTTTACTTCTCCTGCCACCGGAGACACTATGATTTTTTGTCCTGTAGTTCCTTTTTTCGTTCCGCCTTCGCCTTTTTCCGTTTCGCCGTCCCGATACGTAATATACGTTACAATAAAAGAAATTGCCATTGCAATTACAGTTCCAATCAAAACCCAGACTAAACTATAGACACTGTTTGTTTCTGTATCAATAAAATTTGGAAGTCCAAATACACCAAGGCCACCAAATACATACTGCTTTGCTCCTACTAAGCCCAATATTCCGCCGCCAACAGCCGAAGCTACACAAGAAATCACAAACGGTTTCTTTTTCGGTAACGTGATGCCGTAAATACATGGTTCTGTTACGCCGAATATGCCGGAAATAAATGCGGGAAGCGCCACATTTTTCAGTTTTTTGTCTTTTGTCTTTAACATCATTGCTAAAACAGCCATAGACTGTGCAAAGGAACATACGAAAATAATAGGAAGAAGATAATCATATCCAATATTTCCGATATTCATTAACATAATTGGGACAATTCCCCAATGCAGACCAAAAATGACAAGTACCTGCCAAATAGCTGCTAAAACAATTCCTACGATCAAACCTCCGATTACCGGAATACCAAACAAAGAATTAATAAACATTCCTACCAAATTACATAATAGTCCCATGATTGGTCCAATAACCAGGTAAGTGAGTGGCATCATAATGCCCAATGTTACAACTGGCACAATAAAGGTTTTGATAACATCAGGAACTACCTTTTTCATTTTATTTTCCAACCATCCTGCACAGGCAACCGATACCACAATTGGAATGACTGAGCTCGGATAGCCACCGCCTGGCATAACGATTGGAATCCCAAAAAACGTTGCATGATAATTCATTTGCAATGCAGTTCCTCCAAACAGGGAACCAATCACATCCGTTGTAGAAGAAAGGTTGACCATGTCAGGATAACATAATCCAGCACCAAGTGCCATGCCAATTAATGGATTGCATTTAAAAACTTTTGCGGCAGAATATCCAAGTACAATCGGCAGGAAATAGAAAAATCCGTCCCCAACCGCATACCAGATCATATAGGCGCCAGAAGTTGTCACATCAATCCCCATTGTACTAGATGCGATAAACGCCCATAATGCCAAGAGTCCCTTAATGATACCTGCTCCAGCCAGTACGCCTAAGGTAGGTGAAAAAGTTCCTGAAATAATTGTAATCAGTTTGTTCCCAATACTCTGTTTTTCATCCGATTCATCTGTTTCACCCGAAGCGCTCTCGACCGAGATGTGTGCATGTTCACATACCACTGCATAGACATCCGGTACCTGATTACCGATAACTACCTGATACTGCCCTCCGGCTTTCATAACTGTAACAATTCCGTCTGTTGCCTTTAGAACATCCGTGTTTGCCTTTGACTCGTCCTTTAATTTAAAACGAAGTCTTGTGATACAGTGGGTAAGGCTTATTATATTGTCCCTTCCACCGACGTTCTGAATGATAATTCTTGCCAATCCATCATACTTACTTGCCATAGTTTTTCCCTCCATTATAAAAATTATTTTTATTTTTTGTATAAAAAAACCCGAACGGAATAAATGCCTGCGCATCTATTTCATTCGGGTTTTGCCGACTAAACGTAACAATCCCTGCTTTTATTGTATTACCTTTCTGCCCTGTCTCTGCGGATGATTCTGGCAATGTGCATGGTAAGATATGTAAGTTCTTCTTCGGATACCACATAATCAATCCTCTGGCGCACATAATCCCTGATTTTTCTGGCACAGGCATACTCTTTCGTATAACGCTTTCGAATGCTCTCACTCAGTTCCGGATCTTCATTGTCATAGCAGACCCCCTGAACAGCCCGCTGCAGGAAGAATTTTAAATGTGTGACAAATCTTTCATAGGAAAGTGTTGATTCGTCAATTTCTATTCCGAAAGTATAACGGACAATGTTTAACATATCCTTTATCATTTCCGGCATGCTTCCCGCCTGTTTGATATCGCCATCCATTTCCGCATTAACAATATGCAGGGCAATAAATCCCGCCTCATCTTCCGGAAGCACTACTCCAATTTTCTCCTTTACCAGTTCAATTGCCTTTAAACCAATTTCAAATTCTTCTTTATAAAATTTCTTTGTTTCCCACAACAGTGCATTTTGAAAAATCACACCCTGTTTCTGACGTTCCACCGCAAAATTCAAATGATCCGTCAGCGTAATATAAATGTTTTTGTTTAAATGACGATTCAGGGTCTTTCCTGCATACCGAATAATTTCTTCAGCCATCTTAATATGTTCATAAGGCATATCGCTGACCAAACGTTCATACTGATTGGTATGCTCTCTGGGCAAATGAAACACCTTTTCTATCTTTTCATCTTCAATGGTATCTCCTGCCTTTTTTTGAAAGCCAATTCCCCTGCCCATCACGACAACTTCTCTTTTCTCTGCATCCAAAGAACTGATAACATTATTGTTAATGACTCTCAAAATCTGCATATTTAAACCCCTTACTGTCATCTTATTGCCCGGCGGCTTCTTTTCTCTTAAAATGAAAAAAGCTGGCATTATACTTCCTATCGCTGATTTTCTAAATCCACACATAATAAAAGTATAATCCAGTCTTGCCTCGCACGAGTAACAATCTGTTCTTGTTTATAGTGATATATTACTATGATTTATTCTTCCTGTCAACCCAGTTTTGAAATATCATACAAAAGTCCCAAAAATTATCATTTGTTTTTGAACATTGTGTACAATTATTGTTTCTATAATCAAAAATCATCTTGCCGACAAAAAAATTTTTACATCTTATATGTGCAGATTGAATTTTCCTGCTTCTTTCGTGTATAATAGTCTTTAATGTAAAAGGAACTGGAGGACAAACTTATGGCTTTTGACGGAATTGTCATCGCAAATCTGGTACACGAATTAAATGAAACTATTTTGAATACAAGAATCAGCAAAATTGCGCAGCCGGAAACGGATGAACTGCTTTTTACTTTAAAGGGACAAAAAGGGCAAACACGTCTACTCATCTCTGCAAGTGCTTCCTTGCCCCTCATTTATTTGACCGAAAATAATAAACCAAGCCCCATGACAGCTCCAAATTTCTGTATGCTTTTACGCAAACACATTGCAAACGGGCGCATTACAAAAATCTATCAACCGGATATGGAACGTATCATCAATTTTGAGATTGAGCATTTAAATGAACTTGGAGATTTGTGCAAAAAAACACTTGTTGTTGAAATCATGGGCAAACACAGCAACATTATATTCTGTGACGATAAGGGCATGATTATTGACAGCATCAAACACATCTCTGCGCAGGTCAGCTCTGTCCGGGAGGTGTTGCCGGGACGGAATTACTTTATTCCTAAGACACAGGAGAAATTTAATCCACTTGAAACAGACCGTAATTTCTTTTGTTCGCATGTATTATGTAAACCCATGTCGATCAGTAAAGCTATCTATACTACATATACCGGAATCAGCCCGGTCATTGCCGGTGAAATCTGCCACCGTGCTTCTCTGGATGGTGATATATCTACAGATGCCTTAAATGAAGAAGAAGGTCTGCATCTTTACAACAATTTTTCCTGGCTGATGCAGGATATCAAGGAATGTCACTTTAACCCTAATATCATTATGAATGGCAGGGAACCGATAGAATTTTCCTCGTTTCATCTGTCGGAATATGACGACTACACCTGTGTGGATTATGATTCAATATCTTCTGTCTTAGAGCAGTACTATGCAAAGAAAAATGATTATACCCGTATTCGGCAGAAATCCGTGGATTTAAGAAAAATCGTTTCTACTGCCCTGGAGAGGGAACGCAAAAAATTTGATTTACAAAAAAAGCAGTTGAAGGATACTGAAAAAAGGGAAAAATATAAAGTATACGGAGAATTGCTCACCACCTATGGCTATCAGGCCGAGGAAGGCAGTAAAAGCCTTGAAGTTTTAAATTACTACACGAATGAAATGATACAAATACCTTTGGACGAAACACTCTCTCCTTTAGAAAATGCAAAAAAATATTTCAATAAATACGCAAAACTAAAACGGACCTATCTGGCACTGACGGATTTGACTACAGAAACAAGTAACCAGATTGCTCACCTTGAATCCATCGCAACCTCCCTTGACATCGCAGTCAAAGAGGAAGATTTAGCTGAAATCAAAGATGAACTGATTGCCTACGGCTATATCAAGAAAAAAAGCGGTGAAAAAAAGAAAAAGAGCAAAAGCAAACCGTTTCACTATGTTTCTTCTGACGGTTATCATATGTATGTAGGAAAAAACAATTATCAGAACGATGAACTCACCTTTAAATTTGCTGTGGGAAACGACTGGTGGTTTCACGCAAAGGGAATGCCTGGCTCTCATGTCATTGTAAAGACAAACGGTGATGAACTGCCGGATGCCACCTTTGAGGAAGCTGGACGACTTGCTGCCTTCTATTCCAAAGGCAGGGAAAATCCGAAAGTAGAGATTGATTATCTGGAAAAGAAAAATGTAAAAAAACCAAATGCTGCTGCTCCAGGCTTCGTGATCTATTACACGAATTATTCCATGACCATAGAACCGGATATCACGGGCATCCAACAAATTGAATAATTTGTTATCCTGTTTTTCGACATAAAAACAAAAATTTCCAGTTTAAAGTGCGTTTTTTGTCACATACTATTCCTGTAGCAAATGATTGTTACATTCCATTCAAACATTAAGGAGGAAAATAGATATGACATCATCTAACAAAGCTGCTGTACCTGAAGCAAAGAGCGCACTGAACAGATTTAAATACGAAGTAGCAAGTGAACTGGGAGTTCCACTTTCCGATGGTTATAACGGTGATTTAACCTCCCGTCAGAATGGTTCTGTCGGTGGGTATATGGTCAAAAAAATGATTGAGGCCCAGGAAAGACAGATGGCAGAGAAGTAATCCTTTTCGTCAAATAAAAAAGCTGTAGCACGGACTTGGATAAAGTCCCTGCCGCAGCTTTTTTAATTATATGTTTTCGTCTACTTATAGATTCAGTTTCCCTGCCCTGTCTTCCCAATAACTTTCCAAACGCTTCTTCAAATCAAAGTTTTCCTCCAAATCCAATGAAAAATCTTTTTCTAATATTCTGTCACATTCTTCAGATGCCTGTTTTAAAACTTCTGCATCCTGATAGATATCACCTAATTTAAAGTCCATGATACCGCTTTGTCTGATCCCAAAAAAATCTCCAGGTCCACGTAGTTTTAAATCTTCGCCAGCAATATAAAATCCGTCATTCGACTTATTCAAAATTTCCAGCCGCTTATTTGCCTGCTTGCTGTCCGAACCATTTATCATAATACAATAAGACTGAGCATCGCCTCTGCCGACACGTCCTCTTAACTGGTGAAGCTGCGCAAGACCAAAGCGCTCTGCATTTTCAATCATCATGACAGTGGCATTCGGCACATTAACACCTACCTCAATGACCGTAGTAGATACCAACACCTGAATTTCGTTCTGCAAAAAGCGCTCCATAATCTGATTTTTCTCCTCTGCCTTCATCTTTCCGTGAAGGCAGGCAACAGTCACCCGCTCATCCAATTGGGAACGCAGTTTTTCCGTATAATCCGTCACATTTTCACAATCAGAATTTTCACTTGCCTCCACCAGCGGACAAATGATATACGCTTGATGTCCCTTTGCCACTTCGTCCTGAATAAAATTATAGGCTTTCGGACGATATGCGGTATTTACCACACAATTCTTGATTGGAAGCCGTTTCGCAGGGACTTCATTCATTACAGAAATATCCAAATCACCATAAATGATAATTGCAAGAGTTCTCGGAATCGGTGTTGCACTCATCACAAGGGTATGCGGACGTATACCTTTTTCTGTCAGACTCTCCCGCTGTTTTACGCCAAATCGGTGTTGCTCATCCGTAATGACCAATGCCAGATTTTGATAAATGACTTTCTCCTGAATCAATGCATTGGTCCCGATAATCATGGCATTCGGAAAAAGCCGGATTTTTTCATACGCTTCTCTTTTTTGTTTTGCCGTTAAAGAGCCTGTCACAAGAATCACTGGAATATCCAGACCGAAAAGTTTACAGTTCGCCTGAAAGGTTTCAAAGTGCTGCCTTGCCAGCACCTCGGTAGGTGCCATAATCGCAGACTGATAACCGTTATGTGAGGCTTCCGCCATAGCAAGAAACGCAACAATTGTCTTACCGGAACCCACATCTCCCTGAATCAGACGCTGCATAACATATTTTCCGTGCATATCTCCTTTGATTTCTTCCAGCGTTTTCTTTTGCGCCCCAGTCAATGGATACGGAAGTTTTTCGATTAACTCCTCCACAAAAGAATCCTCCGCAAACGTAAAAGGGTTCTCCTCCTTTTGCGCAATTTCTTTTTGTTTCCTCATATTCAAAATAAAGAAAAAAAACTCATCAAATACCAGCCGCCGCCTTGCTGCAATCAAATGCTCCATATCATCAGGAAAATGCACCTGTTGCAGCGCTTCCCGATAAGGCACGAAATCATATTTTTCCAATATGTCCGCGGGAAGATATTCTGCCAATAAGTTTTCCTGTTCCAGCGCCTGCTTTACCGCTTTTTGCACCATACGATTCGTAAGCCCGAAGGAAAGAGGATAGATGGGCAACAAATTATTTTCCAGCTTTTCATATTGCTCCACCGTGTAAATTGCCGGCTGTTCCATGGCAAGATCATTATTTTTTGCAATAACTTTTCCATAAAAAACGTATATATTTCCAGGCTTCAACATATTTTTGATATAGGGCATGCGGAACCAGACGAACTGCATCGTCACACCGCCCGCTTCGGTCCGCGCCGTGGTAATCTGCATCCTTCTCGTCTTTTTTACCAGCGGGGCCGAAGAAATCCGTACAAGAACAGCCGCTGTCTCGCCGACAGCGGTCTGATTCACATACTTTTTCTCTGGAAATCTCACATAATCCCTAGGATAATGAAGGAGTATATCACGCAAGGTGTATACTCCTATTTTCTGAAACAGCTTTTCTGTTTTTTCACCAATTCCCTTTAATTCCCGAATGGGTGAATTTAATTCCATATCGTGCTCCTGACTATTCTACTGAAATAACATAATAATAAATAGGCTGTCCTCCGAAATGAACCTCTGTCTCAACATCCGGATACTCTGCTTCAATATCTTCTGCCAACTTATTTGCATCATCCTCATCCACTTCTGCACCGTAGTAAATACAGATAATAGAGGATTCTTCATCCAGCATCTGGCCGACCATATCCTTAGTCACTGTTTCCATATCCCCACCAACAGAAAGGATAGTCTTGTCTCCAATGCCCATGTAGTCTCCCTGCTTGATTTCCTTATCATCAATAACCGTATCGCGAACTGCATAAGTCACCTGACCTGTTTTCACATTCTCCAGTTCTTCGGTCATGCGGGCGGCATTTTCCTCTGCGGAAGATTCCGGAATATAATTAATCAAAGCCGTAATTCCCTGCGGAATGGTCTTTGTCGGAATCACAAAAATATTTTTATCTTCTACCAGAGACACCGCTTGATTTGCAGCCAGAATAATATTCTTGTTGTTTGGTAAAATAAAAATATTCTTTGCGTTTACCTTGTCAATGGCATTTAACATATCCTCCGTACTCGGATTCATAGTCTGACCACCCTCGATAATATAATCAACGCCTAGACCTTTAAAAATCTCATTTATTCCTTCGCCAATGGATACAGAGATAAAGCCCATCTCTTTTTCCTCGACCGGTTCTGCGCTTTCTCCTGACGCAGCAGTTTCTTTTTCTTCCTCTGGAAGTTCTGCCTTTTGCATTTCCTTCTCTTTCATGGCAGAAATTTTCTCGTCTCGTTCCAGCTTCATATTTTCGATGATGATTGTCGTAAGGCTTCCGTATGTCAGCGCCTTCTGCATTGCCATACCCGGATCATTGGTATGTACATGCACTTTTACAATTTCGTCATCTGCAACGACCACAATGGAGTCACCAATCGTCTCCAGATAAGATTTAAATTCATTTTCTTTTTTACTGTTGAACGGTTTTTCCAGCATAATCAAAAACTGGGTACAGTATGCAAACTTAATCTCCTGATTTGCCTGCGCGTCGATATAGGAATTGGAAGTTCCCTCCGCCTCCTTCTTTGGCGTGGCACCTTCGATTGTATAATCGATTTCCTTGCCCAGCAGGGAATCCAGTCCGCCCTTCAAAACCTGAACCAATCCCTGTCCACCAGAATCCACAACACCAGCCTGCTTCAACACCGGAAGCATATCCGGAGTCTTGCTCAAAACAAGCTCTGCCTCTTTGATTACTTCATCAATAAAGAACACCAAATCATCGGTCTCATCCACAAGCTCCAATGCCTTGTCAGCCGCACCTTTCGCAACGGTAAGTATGGTTCCTTCCTTCGGCTTCATAACTGCCTTATAAGCTGTCTCTACCGCTTTCTGAAGTGCATCACAAAGCACGTTGACATCAATCGTATCATACTCAGCAATAACTTTGGTAAACCCACGGAATAGCTGGGATAAGATAACTCCCGAGTTACCCCTTGCCCCTCTCAATGAACCGGAAGAAATCGCTTTTGCAAGAGCCTTCATATCCGGATTTTCCAACGCACTTACTTCTTTTGCCGCAGACATGATTGTCATTGACATATTTGTTCCCGTATCACCATCCGGTACCGGGAATACATTTAACTCATTGATCCATTCTTTCTTTGCATCCAGATTCTTTGCTCCCGCAAGGAACATTTTTGCAAAGACCGAAGCATCTATTGTATTGATTTCCAACTTAAAAATCCTCCTTAATCAATTACTCTGACACCCTCTACGAAGATGTTGATCTTTTCAATCTCCATACCCGTAAATTCTTCTACTTTATATTTCACGGTCTCAATCAGGTTATCAGATACCGTACTGATGCTCACACCATAAGAAATAATCACATGAAAATCAATGGTAATTTTGTTGTCAGCATTTACCGTTACATTAATACCGTGTGTAAGATAATCCCGTTTTAAGAGTTTTACAAGACCATCCTTCATATTTACAGCAGCCATGCCGACGATGCCGAAACATTCTACTGCCACCGAGCCGGCATAAGTTGCAATTACATCTGGATTGATAATGATTTTTCCATATTGAGTTTCCATTTGTCCTCTCATATTTTGCCCTCCATATATCTTACCGGTCTGAAGTGCATTACGCACTGACTCCAGTATGAGATATATTATAACCTGTTTTCCGTAAAAAAGAAACCTCAATTTCATGATTTTATAAATTTTTCAATTTTTTTCTTGCAATTCCTATTGGTTTCTGGTATGATATACACGTTGTGAGCCTGTAGGACAGCAGGCTATTAAATTCCAAGGAGGTGCTATCGATGGCAAAATGTGCAATTTGTGGAAAAGGCGCTCATTATGGTAACAATGTGAGCCATTCTCATAGAAGATCAAATAGAATGTGGAAATCAAACATCAAATCCGTTAAATGTAAAGTAAACGGAACTCCGAAGACACTTTATGTATGTACTTCCTGTTTGAAATCCGGAAAAGTTGAAAGAGCTTAGTAAAAAATAGAACTGTCACTTCTGGCAGTTCTTTTTTATTGCTGTATTTTACACACTCTACAACTCCTCTAACAGCAAAACAAGTTGTAGCCGATAAGCAAGCAGGCGCAGATTAATAAAATGCCGATTATTTCATTGGCGATAAGAAGCATGAGAATCATTCCTACCGCTACAAAAAATAAGGCAAAACCACAGACTCTTTTCATGACATCACACCAAAGGGCATATCTTATTATTAAGATATGCCCTTTTCCTTGTTATGAGACTAAAAACTTTTCCATTTTTATTTTATGCATTTGTCCCGTCTGCGTCCGCTTCTTTTGATGAAACCGCATCGGAGAGGATTTCTTCCATCTCATCACTAGCTTTCTTTTTTGTCTCTTCATCCACGATTACTTCTTTTCCCACATTCTTATCGTCTTTTTTGGATGCAAATTTGTTTACAAAATCCGGCACCATGTCAAGCACTTTTGTAATGCCGTCCTGATTTTTAATATTGACGAGTTTCGTCGTTCCGTTCTGGATGACTAGTACGGCACTTGGTGTAATCTTTCCGCCCATACCTCCGGCACCGTTGTTCTTCTTATCCTGAGAAAGTGCTCCGGCTGCCACGCCAAAAGAAACATCGACGAGTGGCAGAATAATTGTATCACCAATATGGATTGCATCCCCTACCACTGTCTTTGTCGTAATGAAACTGTCCATTCCTTTAAATAAAGACTCTACCGTCTGACTGAATGTATTATTGTTCTCTGCCATTTTATTTTCCTCCTGACTTTCTTCTATTTTCTGATTAAATTACGGATATTTTTGTCTTTCAAAATACGAACCCCAGCACAAAGTGCATGGATAAAACGTATTCGTCCCCTAATCTGAAAGGTTCCTCTTACATAAGCTGACTCGGATTCAAAATCCGGAATCAAGTGCATATCATTCTGATATATAATCGGAAATATACAGATAACGCCCAAAAGCTGCCCGGTGAACGCCGGATCTCCTGTTGAAAATGTCAAATCCGCCAGTATTTTTCTCGGCCCAAAATGCCGCAAAAGATACTTTATTTCCTGAAACCCATGCGTAACTGCGGCCTTATTATTTTCATCATAAAGCATCTCTTTGATATGTGCAAGATTTTTTCCCAGCTGTTTTAGTTTTTGAGGAATCATTAAAATCCATTCCCCGATTTTTGCTAAAATTTGTTTTATCTTTCCGCTTTTTCTCGTCTTTTCTTTTTTCTTCTCAATTTGCGATTGTTCCAAATGGCACAGTTCCTTTTCAATCTCGCTTTCCTGCTGTGTATCTTTCCCCTCCCAATCGCTTTTCGAAACACACGTATCCTTTTCCCTCACACGCCGAGAACGCTTTTTCCGCCGTTTCTTTCTTTTTTTATTGGGTTCTTGCGCTTTTGGATAGGAAAATACAGGAAATCCAAACAGCTGTATTTTTACTGTCACTGCTTTCCCTTCTATCTCACCGACTACACGTAGCACAAAAAACAGCCAGGTACCACGAATATGAAACTTTTTTTCTTCAAACAGTTCTCCCGTTGCCTGATAACAAACCGGAATAAACAACACTGCACAAAGAAGCAAAATAAGAATTCCAATCAGAACAAGAAGAACTATTCCCAATATTTTCAAAATCATAAGGAGGATGTGCATAACGTTTCCTCCCTATCCTGCTTCTTTCTTTTTATATATTCCCGCACTTTAAAGCTTCCGGTAGCGGCATAGGCTTCACAGACAATTTGGGCAGCAAGCTCTGTTGCCTCCTCATAATTTCCAGCAAGCCCGACGATGAAAATGTGCTTCTTCGGATAATGCTTCTGCATTAATTCCCATGCCGGAATCAAATCCAGCAAATTATCATGGTTAGATGCCAGTGCAACAACATAGACATCAAGTTGTCCCGCATTATGGATAATCTTCCACTTTACCCGATTTTTCTTATGCGCAATGCTTTCACCTATATATAAATTTTTATACCATTTCATGAAAAATCCTCATATTCTGCGCACGGCTTTTCCCTGCAGTATCAAAAATATTTATGGCTTCCCCATAAATTACTGCGCTTTAATTCCAAATACTCCTGATACGCCTGTTCCAATATCTGCTTCTCATTTGCAAATTTTAACAGGTGATATGCCTCATGAAATTTATAATATCCGGAATCAACAAAAAATTCTTCCCGTTGTGGTTTGCTGTAATAACTGTCTGCCATCATAAGATACCAATGGACATCCTTCCATACAGTGTCCTCCGGGACGGTAAAAGAATATTGGCTTTTGCCAACATATTTAATCACAGAAGCACTGACACCTGTTTCTTCCCGCACTTCACGCAATGCTGTTTCTTTGTATTCCTCGCCCTGTTCCACTGTCCCCTTTGGCAATACCCATCCCTCATATTTATTTCGGTAATTCTTCTATAAAACCAATATCTTACCACGAAAGATCACCACACCACCACAACTTGTTGCTTCGATCATTGCAATACCTCCTGATGTGGTTTTAATACATAAACTAAAAACAGTATACCTCTTTTTCTTCTATCTTGCAAGCCGCCTCTAATTACTGTAATATGCATCAAATATTTGTTTTGCAGCAGGAACTGCATAAGTACTTCCTGCTCCAGCGCCCTCTACAACAACTGCAAGTGCAATATCTGACTTATCATCCCTGTGGGCATAACCTACAAACCAGGCATGACTAGAATCATCAGCGTCACTGTATTCTGCAGAACCCGTTTTCCCAGCAGCAATGTAGCTCTGTCCCTTCAATTTCCGTCCGGTTCCCTCCTGGACTACAGCTTCCATAAAATCCTGCATCGTTTCTGCTTCTTCCTTTTCTAAGAGTGTTCCATATTCGGAAGGAGAATATTCTTTTACCACATTTCCCTCATAATTTTCCGTGTGATCAATCAAATACGGTTTCATCAAAACACCGTCATTGGCTATGGCAGAAGTTACCATTACCATATGAAGCGGAGTCACCAGAGTCTCACCCTGTCCGATGGAAGTCTCCATGATGTCATGGACTGACGCGCCCTTTTTTAGCGTAAAACTGCTTTGCTTATACCCATAAGCGTAAGGCAATTTCTGATTAAACAGTAAATCCTCACAGGTATCTGCGAACTTTGTCTCATCTAAAGAAAGCCCCAGATTCGCATAGGAAGAATTACAGGAGTTGGTAAAAGAATCAAGCAGGTTTTCTCCCCCATGAACATCATTATTGTAACAATGAATGACCGTTCCCTCTCTTTCAAACTCTCCGTCACAGGTAAACTGGTATCCCGAATAGTCCGGATTCTCCCTGATATATTCTAACGTTGTAAATATTTTAAATGTTGAACCCGGTGGATATAAGCCCTGCGTTGCCCGGTTTAAAAGCACAGATTCTTTATTGTCATCTGCGGTTATTTTATCCCAATTTTCCGCAATCGTGTTCGGATCAAAATCCGGTTTTGATACCATTGCAAGAATCTTTCCGGTAGACGGTTCCAAAACGATTACTGCGCCGTCATGACTGCCCAGCGCATCATAAGCCGTCTGCTGCAATGTCAAATCCAACGTTGTCACCACATTATCACCTATGTTTTTTTCTCCCTGAAACTCATTTCCCAGACGCTCCAGGAAAAATGCATGAGAACTTAAAAGCCGAAAATTCATAGAAGATTCAATGCCTGATTTTCCGTTTGTCGCATAGCCTACTACATGGGCAAAGGTTTTTCCATACGGATAATTTCTTGTCTCTTTCCCAGTCGAATCTGTGACTGTCTCTGCTAAGACATTTCCATTTCTGTCCTGGATTTCACCACGAACGACTGTTTTTGCAAAAAGATCCTGTCTTTTATTGTAAGAGCTATTGATAAATTCTTCACTCTTTACCGCCTCAAAATACACAAAATAACCAATTAACGCCACAAACAGAAACACAAACAGATACGTGACTACTGCAAATTCCCGATTTTTAGAATTCTTCGATTTTCCCGTCAAACTTTGTTTCGGCAATTTTCTTTTTTCGGCTCCGCTTTTGGGATTCCTTGTCTCTCTTTTCATGGATTTCTCCTTCATCCTCTTTCTTCAAATAAAGTCCCTGAATAATTGCAAAAATAATAAATGTGGAAAGCAGGGAGCTTCCGCCGTAGCTTACAAAAGGCAGAGTGACTCCGGTAGACGGAATAAACTTTGTCACACCTCCAAGTGTTAAAAAGACCTGAAAACCATATACCGTGCCAAGTCCAAGTGCTACATATTTATAATAAACATCTTTCATCTGCATAGCTATATTAAAAAACATCAGAAAGCAGCTCACACAGATCAAAATCAGGCATAAAGCAAAAATTCCGCCCAGTTCTTCTGCGATAGCAGAAAACACAAAATCCTGTTCGACCACCGGAATCGTATTCGGAACTCCTTTATAAAGCCCCATACCGAACCATCCTCCGGTCCCGATGGCAAACAGGGACTGGCAAATCTGATATCCCTCATTATCTATTACGCCGAGCGGATTTTTCCATGCTACCACGCGGACACGCACATGACGAAATATCTTGTATGCAACAAATGCGGCCGCCCCACCAGCAGCAAAACCACCTGCAAAATAAAGAACTTTTTTGGTCGCAACATAGAGCATGACAAGATAAACCACAAAAAAGATGAGTGCCCCACCAAGGTCTTTGGAAACTACCAATATAAGCACATGAAGCGCTGCCATTATGGTGGTTTTTACTACCTGCGTAAATTCCGTGGATTCATAAAACATTCCTGCAACAAAAAAAACATACAGGATTTTTATAAATTCAGAGGGCTGTATGGTAATTCCTCCAAAAGTAAAGGAAATCTTTGCCCCATAACTAACAGCGCCCGCAACTGCCACAATCCCAAGCAGTGCAATTCCTACTCCCGCATATAGCCAGGTCAGTTTCCGCAAAGCTTTTGCTCTTTTTATAATAAAAGGAATGAAAAATGTTGCAGCAGCAGAAATAACCGCAATCACAAACTGCTTCGTCGCTCTTTCAAAATTCAGTCTGGTCAAAATAATAAAGCCAACTGTTAGAAGCATACACATGTTATTGAGCACTAACTCATTACTGTTTTTATAAACCATGGTATACCCAAAATGCAAAGACAACAGAAAAATAAGCTGCATCAGATACATTCCGATAACCTGTATATCCAGTGTCGCTGCAAAAATAACCAAAAAAGCATCCAGATGTATCAGATAGACACATGCCATTTGTCTTTTATAAATTTTTTCCCGTTCATAATTTCCATATTTTTTTCGAAATACTGCAAAGCATTCATATGTATAAAATGCAAATAAAAATATCAATAGATATTTTGAAATTTCCGTAATCAAGTTCAACATAAGTTTTATTCTACTCCACGATTGAAATGCCCATTTGTATAATCCTTTAGATAGGAAACGGCTTTGATATCCATCTCCTTCTGCCAGAGTTTTTCATACAAAGAAAGAATTTCTCTTATTGTTTCTCTTTTTTCATTAGTAAATTGCAGACGATAGCTCATGAATCCAAGCGGTGCAATTTCCTTTTTCCGATGCATCAGGGAAAGCGGGCTGGAATTATAGATGATATTATAGCATTCCCCGCAATTATTTTTAACCGCAAATTTTTTCCGGTAACGATCCTTTAAATAGCGAAGCTGGCTCTTTTTATCGCATCCCTCCATATTTTTATGCACACACTGGGCACTTATCATAAGCGGCAGATACCCGTATAAGATTAACTCACTGTTAGCATTCTTCCGTCCGGATAATTCTCTTTTGTTCAATTCCAGAGGTGCCGTATCATACAAAATGCCTGAACGCCAAAAAGCTTCTTTCGCCGCATTGGAATAAGTATACATATTGTGATCCAAAATCATTCTTTCTTCCTGAATTTTTCTTTCTTTACAAAACCCAAGTACATCATAGCTTTTTATCAAAAATCCATCCAACCCGGAAATTTCAATTTTATCCCATATTTTGAGATATCTTTCTCTTGTTTCCCCGCGAAAAACTGCTGGAAAAGTAAAATATGCTTCTTTTCCCGCTTTGTGTACCAGGTTTACCGCTTCCTTTAATTCCACTTCAAACCCAGACTGCGAAAACATCATACTATCCAGATAAACCCGCTTTACAAACCAAGCAGAAAGTACCGTATCAAAAGCTTCCCTTGTCTCCACGGAAACCGCCAGAAAAGGCTCGTTTTTTTCGTTCAAACGCTGTTTCGGTATAACAAACGCCGCATAGGAAAGTTCCTCAACCGTTTTTCGACGGTAAGGCTCATTTTCCGCTGCTGCAAGCCTGTCCAGTACTTCTCTGCGAAGTTTATTCAGCGCTTGTACCGGAAGAAAAACATCTTTATCCATGATAATCTCAAGTTTATCAAAGTAATAAGGCGTATTTCCGGTCTTCAAAAGCTTTTCCCGCACCATTTCTTCTGTCAGAGGGCGCTTATCCGCCTGTTGCACCACATCGCCAAAACCTTCTGCCTTTCTTTCTTTCCCAAAAACTTCCAGTTTGACTTTATTTCCTTTTTCAAGCCACAACTTCCCCGAAACCTGCTCTTTTTTCTCATGGTCAATATACGCGCTTCGCACCTGCTCCTGCAGTGCTTCGTCGCCCTTTGTATGCCCCGGCCTATCAAGAGTCATCATTTCTCTGCCATTGTGCATATCATAATAGCCACTGGTAAACCCACTACGGTTTCCAAGCTCTAAAAGCTTTTTTTGGTCTTCCCGTGACACATGGAAATTATCCTTGCCACCTTTTAAGTAATCATCCATGTATTTCCGGTAGATACTCACAACACCGGCAGCATATTCTGCCTGTTTCATACGTCCCTCTATCTTAAAAGAATAAAGCCCGCATTCTGCCAGCTTTGGAATATTATCTATCGTACATAAATCTTTCGGACTTAAAATGTAATTCTCGGCTTTCCCGATTGCCTTTCCCTGTACATCCAATACTTCGTAAGGAAGTCTGCATGGCTGTGCGCAACGTCCACGATTTCCGCTTCTTCCACCAAGCATACTGCTAAGCAGACACTGACCGGAATAGCAATAACAGAGTGCTCCGTGTACAAAACCTTCCAGTTCTACATCCACTGCATCATGGATTTTCCTTATCTCGGCAAAAGAAAGTTCTCGCGCCATAACGATTCTGGACGCTCCATGCTTCACTAAAAACTTTGCTCCATCCACACCGGTAACCGTCATCTGGGTACTGGTATGCAACGGCAGATCTGGAAACTGCTCATGCAAAAATCCCATCACACCAAAATCCTGTACTATGACCGCGTCAATCCCCCGTTCATAATAAGGCAATATATATTCATATAAATGCTTTTTTAATTCTTCTTCCTTTAACAGCGTATTGACTGCAAGAATCACCCTGCAATTATTTCTGTGCCCATAATCAATCCCTTCGAATAATTCTTCCTGTGTAAAATTATCTGCATAAGCTCTCGCCCCAAACATTTCTCCGCCAAGATAAACTGCATCCGCACCTGCGTTCACAACTGCCTTAAGCGTAGCCAAAGACCCCGCCGGTGCCAGAAGTTCTAATTCTTTCATATTTTTCTCCATAACAAAGAAAGAGACAGACAAATCCTGGTTCTGTCCCCTCTCTTTTCTTAATTCTTTTCTTCTTTTACAATAGCTGCACTTTGTTCCAGCGCTGCCTCCATTTTTGTTTTGGCCAAAAGAAGTTCTTTATTTTCATCTTCCAGTTCTTTTCTTGCCTTTGCATCATTTTCCTGTTGAATCTGGGCAGAAACCAGTTCATGCTTTAAATCATAGATTTCCTTGTCTTTTTGTTCTATTTCCTGTTCCAGACGCTCTGCCTGTGCTTTCGCTTTAAAGTAATCATCTGCAATATTGAGTTCCAGCAGAGTGGACTTCATATCACTGGAAAGTTTCGGATAATCCTCCAAAGATTTAAATTCTTCCAGTTTACCATTAATATAGGTAGCAACCTTCTGCAGATATTCTTCCTCCTCGTATCCGCTTAAGGTATAAACTCTCCCGCCAATAATAACCTGTGCACTTGTTTTGGATGACATATTACGGCCTCCTTTTTCTTCCATATCTTATTATTATAATTTGTTTTGAACGGAATGACAACTCTTTTATCGTACAATGCCAAAATGCTGATAAGCCAGGTCTGTCACAACCCGTCCTTTGGGTGTACGGTTAATAAATCCGTTTTTTACAAGATATGGCTCGTAAACATCCTCAATCGTACCGCCATCCTCTCCGATTGCCGCTGCCAACGTGTCAAGTCCTACCGGACCTCCTTTAAACTTTTCAATAATCGTCATTAAAATATTCCGGTCATTCTGATCCAGACCAAATTTGTCTACCTCCAGCAAATCCAGTGCAAAAGAAGCGACCTCCTTTGTGATAATCCCGTCATATTTGACCTGGGCAAAATCACGCACCCGTTTAAGCAGACGATTTGCAAGACGGGGCGTTCCACGGGAGCGTCTTGCCAGTTCGTAAGCGCCATCCTCCTCAATTTCTACTTCCAGCTTTTTCGCAGAATGCAGAATAATTGTGGTCAGCTCCTCTACATTATAAAATTCCAGATGATGCACCACGCCAAAGCGGTCACGCAAAGGTGCCGACAAAAGTCCGGCTCTTGTGGTAGCTCCCACCAGCGTAAATTTAGGCAAATCCAGGCGGATGGAACGGGCAGTCGCACCCTTCCCGATCATGATATCAATCACATAATCTTCCATAGCCGGATAAAGCACTTCCTCCACCTGACGGTTCAACCGGTGAATTTCATCTACAAAAAGCACATCTCCTTCCTGAAGATTGCTTAAAATTGCAGCCATTTCCCCTGGTTTACCAATGGCAGGACCAGATGTAATCTTTATATGAGTTCCCATCTCGTTTGCAATGATTCCGGCAAGCGTGGTCTTTCCAAGTCCCGGAGGACCATAAAAAAGTACGTGGTCCAAGGACTCCTCCCGCTGCTTTGCTGCCTCAATATATACCTTTAATTTTTCCTTCGTCTTTTCCTGTCCTATGTATTCATCCAATGTCTGAGGGCGCAGACTCGTCTCAATTTTGACATCCTCATCCTGCAGCTGGGTTGAAATCACTCTTTTTTCCACGATAACACTTCCCTTTCTTTCCGTATTACATTCGGTAATTTTTCCTGATATCTGCTAAAGCAAACTGAAAGTTATCCTTTTAAAAATTCCAGCACTTTTTGATTAAACTCTCCAGCATTCTTATTTGCAATAAAATGATCTCCTTTTACAAAAACAAGCTCTGAATGTGGAATACTTGCAGCAATCAGCCGAGTATGTTCCTCCTTAATCATATCTTTGGTTCCAGCAATAACCAATGTCTTTGCCTGTATTTTAGAAAGCTCCGATACAGATACATTTGGATCATTGACCATAAGGCCGAGCATCTCAGCATTTGACTTTGCAGCAGCATTTTTTCCCGAAAATTTTCGAGCAATTCTATAACCAATCTCAATAGGAATCTGTATCGTACGTTTCACCCCATCGGCATTTAAATTTGCTCCATCCAGTATCAGCTTGTTTACCCGGTCAGGATTATTTATTGCAAATACCATAGCAATATTGCCGCCATCGGAAAAACCAAGCAGATGTGCTTTATCTATCTGATGTTCATTCATGAATTCTAACAAATCCTTTGAAAACTGCCGTATCGTAAAAGGTCTTTCTCCTCGCGGTGTCTGACCATGTCCTCTTGTATCAATTGCATACACATGGTACAGACGAGAAAACTCATCAATCTGACCTTTGAAATAATTACTGTTTTCTCCATTGCCGTGAAGCAGAATGATAACCTCACCTTGACCTTTTTCTATATAAAAATGTTTAATATCCATCACTGCACCTCCAAAAATTATTGGGAAATGAATAACACTCCTAATGTTCCTGGTCCACAATGGCTGGAAATCACCCCTCCGGCTCTGGTAATCAATATTTCATCAAAAACATTCAACTCCTGCAGATAAGATTGAATCTTTCCAATTGTTTCATTATCACATCCGGAATGTGTAATAAACACCCTGTCTTTTTTAGCATTTTTTAAGTCATTCTCCATTTCTTTGACATACTCCAGCAGAACCTTATTCATCTTTCCGCGATATTTTTGGGAAGGGCTCATTTTTCCATTTGCAACTACAATTTTAGGATGAAGCTTTAATGCTCCTCCTGCCATAGCAGCCAATCCGCTACAGCGTCCTCCTCTATGCAAATAGACTAATGTATCCACTACAAAACTTGCTCGGACAAGCGGTTTTAATTCTTCGATTTTTTCTGTAATTTCCCTCGCATTTTTTCCCTCTTTTGCCATTATTGCAGCTTCAATTACCAGCAATCCGATACCTGTAGAAAGATTCGCCGAATTGATAACAGTAACCAAATTGTCTCCATCCAATTCTTCTGCCGCAAGACGCATAACATTTGCCGATGTCGACATATCTTCTGATATAGAAAAACATATCACTTCTCTGCCGGATTCCACATATGGCCGCAGTAACTCTATTGCCTTATCCACTGCCGGAGCAGAGGTTTTGGGCGTGAGCTTATTCTCATCTGACCAACGGTAAATTTCGTCAGGCGAAATATCCCTACCGTCTTCACACTCTCTTTCCCCCAAAACAATGTGTAAGGGCAAAATTGATACCTCGTATTTTTGCAGCAGTTCCTCAGACAAATCACAGGTGCTGTCAGAAATAATTTTTACCATTTCTATCTGTCCCCCTTTTACCTTATAAAAACGCCATCTGTTTCAACGCCTGCTTCAGAACTTCTTCCACCGTAATATGCTCATTCAGTTCCACTGCACTCACCGCCTTTAATGCCTCAGAGGAAGAATATCCCAATGCCGTCAATGCCTGAACTGCTTCGTTTTTGATGCTGGAAGCTGCATTCGAATTTGCCTCTGCTATGTGATTGGTCTTTGCTTCAAATGCCTCCTCTAAGCTCAACTTGTCCTTTAACTCCAAAATCACTCTCTGAGCTGTCTTGCTGCCGATTCCCGGAGCCTTTGCAATAGCTTTAGAATCCTCGCCCAAAACCGCAAAACGCAAATCATCTGGCGTCATCACAGATAAAATAGCAAGAGCTCCTTTGGGTCCAATACCATTCACACCTAAAAGCAACTTAAAAATGTTTAAGTCATCTCTGGAAAGAAAGCCGTAGAGCTGCATGTCATCTTCCTTCACCTGCAAATATGTGTAAATTTTTACTTCCTGTCCGATGCCCGTGAAATTGTCAATCATGCTGGCAGGAATATGGATATTGTAGCCAATCTGACCTGCTTCCACCACAATAACATCCTCTAAAATCTCAACCAATTCACCTTTTATATAAGAATACATTTCCACGTTCTCCTTTTTTATTTCTGCGTTTTATTAAGTATCTGAAAACGCCGGATAAATTCCTGCCCCAAAATTCCAATTAAAAACCCTGTCAAAACGCCTGCAATCATAAGTACCGGCATATAATAAAAAATATTGTAGGTTTCCACTACAACCGCCGCCACCACAAGCTGACCTATATTATGGGAAATCCCGCCAGCCACGCTGACGGAAACCACATTTAATTTCCCGATTTTTTTTAGCAGATACATGATAAGGAAACTGAGAATACCACCTGCCAGACTGTATAATATACTGAACATATTTCCAAATAAAAAGCCTGCCAGCACAATCCGCATCATGGAAATCCCAAATGCTTCTTTGGTTCCGGTGCAATAAAGCATGACCACCACCACAAGATTAGTCAGTCCAAGCTTTACCCCAGGAATTCCAAAATAAAAGGGAATTAAAGATTCCACATAGCTCAATATCAATGCAAGTGCCAGAAAAACACCTAAATATGCTACTTTTTTTGTTTTCATCTTATCACCCTGCTATTGAATCTATATTGTTTTTCTCTTTTGCTTTGATAATCTTTACCACTACTTTATTCGGCAGACAGACAATCGTTTCATCTTCCTTTGAAATTGCCCGCTGATGAACGCACAAAAGATCCGGGCAGTCAGCATCCGTCATATCCGCCTTTCCATCCCTGATAGAAAGCACATTGGTTACTTTTCCGTCTTTTTTTATTTCAACCGTTTGATTTTCCGCCAGCGCATATGTCCCATAAACTTCCCCGTCTACGGTAACTTCAACATACGCTCCGCTTCCACCTCTAACAAACTGCATCAGAACAAACAGAAAAACTGCAATAGCAAGCAAACCGCCAATAAAAACAATATCATTTTTTCCAATTCTTTTCTTATTCAACAACCTCACCCAGATAATAAAATCCTTTACATTCCGTCAAGCGTACCAAAACCAGCTTTCCAATCATATCCGCTGTTCCTGGCAGATGTACAACAGAATTATTGGAAAGTCTTCCAGTTACCAAATGGGAATCCTGTTCATTTATATTTTCAATCAGAACTTCTTCTACACTTCCCGTAAGTTTTTCTGCCTTTTCCCCCGCAATTGTCTGTACCCGTTCAAGGAGACGTTCAAAACGTTGCTTGACAATTTCTTCCGGCACCTGCTCCTCCATTTGAGCTGCCGGAGTTCCGGTTCGTTTTGAATAAATAAATGTAAAAGCACTGTCATAGCGCACCTGCTCTACAACATCCATGGTTTCTAAAAAGTCTTCCTCGGTCTCACCCGGAAAACCTACGATGATATCCGTAGTAATCGCAATATCCGGCACTGCCGCCCGAATTTTTTCTACCAAAGCAAGATATTGCTCCTTCGTATAATGTCGGTTCATAATCTTAAGCAGTCTGGAACTGCCGGACTGCAACGGAAGATGAAGATGTTTGCAAATTTTTTTAGAATGTTTCAACACTTCAATTAATTCATCGGATAAATCCTTCGGATGGGATGTCATAAAACGAATGCGCTCTAATCCCTCTATCTTTTCTACCTCCTGTAGAAGTTCCGCAAAGGTGACCGGATGTTCTAAGTTCTTTCCGTAGGAGTTAACGTTTTGTCCCAAAAGCATTACTTCCACTACACCATCTGCCACAAGCTGCTCAATTTCCCGGATAATATCCCTGGGTTCTCTGCTGCGTTCCCTGCCCCGCACATAAGGCACAATACAGTAGCTGCAGAAATTGTTACAGCCGAACATGATATTCACACCGGATTTGAATGAATATTTTCGTTCTATCGGAAGATCCTCCACAATTTTGTCCGTATCATCCCATACATCCACTACCATAGAGTCCGCTTCCAACGCGTTGACCAAAAGCTCAGCAAATTTATAAATATTATGCGTCCCAAAAATAAGGTCCACAAAACGATAGCTGGATTTTATTTTTTCCACTACTTTTTCTTCCTGCATCATACAACCGCAGAGAGCAATCATCATATCACGGTTTTTCTTTTTAAATCCATTTAAATAGCCGAGCCTGCCGTAAACCTTGTTGTTTGCATTCTCACGAACAGTACAGGTATTATAGATAACAAAATCAGCTTCTTCCGTATCCGTTTCCACATATCCGATATTTTCTAATATTCCTACCAGTTTTTCAGAATCCCTGGCATTCATCTGACACCCGAAAGTCGATACATGAAAGGTCAGTTTTCTACCCTTTTTCCCCTCAAGCTGATGCACATACTGCTTTGCGATATCCATATAATAAAATTGACGCTGCGGCTCCGTCTCCGGTACCGGAAGGTCACATACAATTCTTGTTAATTCCTTCATAAAATCCTCTTTCTAAATATTACTTTCTAACCTGACCATTTCCATAAATAATATATTTTGTACTGGTCAATGCTTCTAAGCCCATCGGCCCTCTTGCATGAAGTTTCTGGGTACTGATCCCAATTTCTGCTCCAAAGCCAAACTCAAAACCATCGGTAAAACGGGTGGACGCATTTACATAAACCGCCGCTGCATCTACTTCATTTAAGAATTTTTCAGCATTGTTATAACTGTTTGTAATGATTGCTTCGGAATGTCCGGTATTGTACTTATTAATGTGAGCAATTGCCTCATCCACATTTGCCACGGTTTTCGCAGAAATAATGTAATCCAGATATTCCATGCCCCAATCTTCCTCCGTAGCTTCCTTCACCTCCGCTTTGCTTTTACTTTCTGCCAAAACTTCCATTACCCGTTTATCTCCACGGATTTCCACGCTTTTCTCTTTTAACTTTTCTGCCAAAAGCGGCATAAACGTATCCACGATTTTTTCATGAATAACAATGGATTCGCAGGCATTACATACCCCGATACGCTGCGTCTTTGCATTAAAAATAATATCGACCGCCATATCAAAATCTGCTGTTTCATCTACGAAAATGTGACAATTTCCCGTTCCCGTCTCGATAACCGGAACCGTAGCATTTTTCACTACCGCCTGAATCAACCTTGCACTGCCTCTTGGAATCAGCACATCCACATATCCATTCATCTGCATGAATTTTGTTGCTGTTTCATGGCTGGTATCTTCAATCAACTGAATTGCAGTTTCAGGCAATCCAACCTCTTTTAATGTATTCTGGATGCTCGCTACAATTGCCTTGTTGGAATATAAGGCATCACTGCCGCCTTTTAAGATTACCACATTCCCGGTTTTAAAACACAAAGCAAAAGCATCTGCCGTCACATTAGGTCTCGCTTCATAAATAATACCGACTACACCGAGAGGAACTCTCTTTTTTCCAATCATCAGTCCATTTGGACGCTTTTTCATGGAAAGCACTTCCCCAATCGGATCATCCAGCGCTGCCACTTGAAGCAATCCTTCTGCCATCTGTGCGATGCGTTCTTCCGTCAGAAGCAGACGATCCAGCAAACCATCCGGCATTTCCTTTTTCTTACCGTTCTCCATATCGACTGCATTCGCTTTTATAATCTCTTTACTGTCCCGCTTCAAATTTTCCGCTGCCCGTCTTAAAACTTCGTTTTTTGTATTTGTATCCAAAGTACGCATGGTACTTTCTGTCTCTTTTGCTCTTTTCCCAAGTTCTTCTAAGTTCATGTCTTATCCTCCTATTTCTATTATTCCCTTTTCCGTTACCAGATACTGCATCCGAATATCCTGCGGCTCTGTCGACAGATTTTGCACAAGCTGCATTTCATATGCTGTTCCCAGCCGCAGGCAGTCGGGATGTGCCGCAAAATAACGATCATAGTAGCCTTTTCCATACCCTGCCCTGTTTCCTTCTTGATCAAAAACCACACCGGGTACCAATACCAGCTTGGGTTCTCCGTTTCCAACTTTTGTTTTCACTGGCTCCATTACATGAAAATATCCCTCTTCTAACTGGGAAAAATCTGAAATCTCATAAAATTCCATATTGTCTCCCTGCACTTTGGGAAAAAAAGTTTTCTTACCGTCTTGCCAGGCCTGCTCCACTACTTTATTCAAACGTACTTCATTTCCCAATGGATAGTAAAAGCCGATACTTTCTGCTGTTTTGTATAAATTGCATTCTAAGATAACAGAACAAATTTTCTCAGAAGCCAAAGCCGTCTCTGTTTCTGTCAACTTTTCCCGCTTATTTTTATATTGTTTTCTAATTTGCGCTTTTGTTTCCATATTTTTCTCCAAGATTTTCAATTGTGCCGTCCGCGTTTTGAATATCTATGTTATTTAACTGATTTCTCAAATTATTCCGAACACTGGCAATAAACTCCTTCCGGAGGATTGCCTGTTCTTCTTTTTCTGCCTCAGTCAGGCCTTCTGCTTTTGATTTACGGTATAATTCATTGATTCTTTCAATTTTTGTATCGTTCATAATTTTAACCTATACTTTCTTCAATATAATCTGCAATATAAAAGTCTTCATTCTTATGTGCTTTAAACAGAGTTCCGGTATATTCTCCCTCGAAAATCTGATGAATGACACCTACATTTTCTCCGTTGGCGATTACCATATCGGCACCGGAAACCGTTGCAATATGTGCTGCCGTCAGCTTTGTGGCCATACCTCCGGTTCCCACATCGCTTCCTGTGGAATCCTTCGCCATATGTAAAATATGATCATCCAGCTGATCTACAATCCGAATCAATTTGGCATCTTTGTTCTTATGCGGATCATCCGTAAACAATCCGTCAATATCCGAAAGAAGAATCAAAAGATCCGCTCCAACCAGGGACGCTACAATTGCCGATAACGTATCGTTATCGCCAAACTGCATCTCATAAGTAGACACTGTATCATTCTCATTAACAATAGGAATCACACCAAGGTGAAACAATTCTTCAAAGGTATTCTGCGCATTTTTCCGTGATACATTATTTATCATGGTGTTCTTTGTCATAAGCACCTGTCCCACAGTCTGATTATATTCTGCAAACATTTTCTGATAAACCATCATGAGCTTAGCCTGTCCCACCGCGGCACAAGCCTGCTTTGTCGCAATGTTCTTCGGTCGTTCTGCAAGTCCAATGCTCTTTCTTCCCGCCGCAATCGCTCCGGAAGATACTAAACAGACATCCATGCCCTGATTACGCAAATCACATAATTCGCGTACCAGGCGTTCCACCTTAATCAAGTTCATATCCCCGGTTCCCGGATGCTGCAGCGAAGAAGAACCGATTTTTACTACAACACGCCTTTTTTCTGTTTCCTGCCTTGTGCTTTCCATTTTATCATAACCTCGCCATTTTATCTTATTATTTCTCAACTATATACTTTACCATATCCGTCATAAAAAATCATCTCCTATTTCATATTTATCGCATCTTGTCTGCTTTCCATAGTTGTGCTATCTTATTTTAAGAGCATTTTTCCGGTTTCTGCCGGAAAATAAGAAATTAAGGAAGGAACGGCAGCCAACATGCGAAAGAAAATTGTATCAGTTATCGGAATTTTATGTTTTATCGGAATTCTTCTTATTTTTTATAAAAATTCATCCCTGGAGGAAACGGATACCACCATTTCTAAAACTGGATTTTATTTTGACACAGTCATCAAAATCACTCTCTATGATACAGACAACGAAACTTATCTCGACGAATGTTTTGCTCTGGCGGAAAAATACGAAAATCTGCTCAGTACCACCATTACAGAAAGCGATGTTTCCAAAATTAACGTTTCCGGCGGTACACCGGTTGTTGTTTCCGATGAAACCCGAGAACTGATTGAGTACGGAATATACTATGGGAATTTAAGCAGTGGAAATTTTGACATTACAGTTGGAAAGCTTTCTTCACTGTGGGATTTTTCTGAAAATTCAGGAACCGTGCCTGACGCAGATGCCATCGCTTCCGCAGTTTCTACCATCGGATACCAGGATATTAACCTGACCGATAATACTGTCACCCTGTGTAACCCCGATGCCTCTATTGATCTCGGTGGTATTGCAAAAGGCTTCATCGCCGATAAAATGAAAGCTTACTTAAATGAAAACGGTGTCACAAGCGGCATCATCAATCTGGGTGGAAATGTGCTGACTCTGGGCGAAAAGGAAGACGGTTCCGATTATATCATTGGCATTCAAGAACCATTCTCCGACACTGGAACCGCCCTTGCTACGGTATCGGTCAAGGATGCTACTGTCGTAAGTTCCGGTGTTTATGAGCGATATTTTAAGAAAGATGGCAAACTGTATCACCATATCTTAAACCCAAAGACTGGTTATCCCTACGAAAACGATCTGACTGGTGTCACCATCATATGTGAGCACTCTGTAGACGGAGATGGCCTAAGCACCACTTGCTTTTCTTTGGGACTCACCGATGGGATGAAACTTATCGAATCGCTCCCCAACACAGAAGCTATCTTTATTACCTCCGACGGAGAACTTCATACTTCTTCTGGAATTGGAACTACTATTCCCTTCGAACTCCTAACTGAATAATTTTTAGTCTGAACGCTCTGCCATTACGCAGAATACGCCTTTCGTATAACAGTTACTTTTTAATACAAAAAAGGATTTTTACCGAAACAATGGTAAAAATCCTTTTTTGATACCTTATTAATTAATCAATCACATAATCCTGCAAATGCTGAATAACTTTTTTGGCTTCTGCATCATCTGCATGAATAGACAATTCTACACACTTTTTCAAATTCAGGCTCATAACACCAATAAGAGACTTGGCATCGACGCACCCCCGTCCGGATTCCAAATCAAAATCGCAATTATACTTCTGCAAAATCTGAATAAACTTCCCCACTTTTTCCGGTGAATTAATTAATACATTGACTTTTTTCATAAACTTCTAATACCCTTTTCTTTTTTCATTTTACTTAATAAATATACACTTAAATTTTTCTATTTTCAACCTTCAATGGAATATTTGTCAGTATTCCTATTTTTTTTTACATTTACTCTGTTTTATGACATGTTTTTACATTCTTTTACTTTTCGTTTTTCGTTTAATTGTAACATATGTATAAATTAATTCTTTATTTTTGTTTTTTCCTATCATTTTATATATATTGTCTCACATTTGAAAACGTTACCATTTTTTACCTTACAGCAAAAAAAGCATTAATTAAGAAAAAATATACAGAGACGAGCTTTTGCGAATCTCTCTCTGATTAGCGGTCGTCAAATGTCCCTTCGTGCAAGCACGATGTCCATTTTCCTCGTCACCATAACAAAAAGAAAGTGCCTGATAAACAGACACTTTCCTCTATGCTACCCAGCACTTTAAAGAATAATCTTCTTTGGACATTTTTCGGCGCAAACACCACAACCAGTACATTTACTCTGATCAATATATGCTACATTGTCCACAACATGTACTGCATCACTCGGACAATTTTTCTCACAAAGATGACAGCCGATACAACCAACAGAGCATGCCTTCATAACATCTTTGCCCTTATCCTTAGAACTGCACTGTACCAGATGCTTTGCGTTATACGGTACAAGCTCAATCAAGTGTTTCGGACATGCAGCCACACATTTACCACAAGCCTTACATACTTCTTTGTCTACCACTGCAATACCGTCTACAATGTGAATTGCATCAAACGGGCAGGCTTTTACACAGCTTCCATACCCAAGGCATCCATAATTACAAGACTTTGGTCCTCCGTTTGGCACAAATGCCATTGCCGAACAATCCTCTACACCTGAATATTCATAATCACGGTTTGCTTTTTCACAGTTACCTGCACATTTTACAAAAGCAACCATTTTCTCGCCTTCATCAGCTTTTACTCCCATGATTTCACCGACCTTGGCAGCAACTGGAGCGCCACCTACCGGACACTGATTCACCGGAGCTTCGCCTTTTACGATAGCAGCAGCAAGACCGGAACATCCAGCATAGCCACAGCCACCACAGTTATTTCCAGGAAGAACATCTAAAATGGCTTCTTCCCTTTCATCTACTTCTACTTTAAATTTTTCTCCGGCGATTCCGAGGAAAAATCCAATAAAAATACCTACGCAGCCAACAACAACGGCCGCAATAATAATTGCTGTTACGCTCATTATATTTTCCCTCCTAAATCATACCTGAGAATCCCATGAATGCAATAGACATGAGACAGGCTGTAATAAGTACGATCGCAGTTCCCTGAAAGGTTTTCGGGATATCATTGTATTCAATCTTTTCACGCAGACCAGCCATGATTACGATTGCAATAAAGAATCCCACTGCTGTTGCAAAACCATTGATGACGCTTTCCAAAATACCAAATTCCTTGGTTACATTAGTTAGACAAACGCCAAGTACCGCACAGTTTGTTGTAATAAGCGGCAAATAAACACCAAGTGACTGGTACAATGCCGGCATGGATTTCTTTAAGAACATCTCAACAAACTGAACCAGTGCCGCAATAACAAGAATGTATACAATAGTTTTCAAATATTGAATATCTAACGGTGTTAATATAAATTTGTAAATCAAAGCTGTGATAAAGGAAGAAATCGTAATAACGAAAATTACGGCTCCACCCATACCAGCAGCAGTTTCTGTTTTCTTGGATACGCCTAAGAACGGACAGATACCAAGAAACTGGCTTAACACGACGTTGTTAACGATTGCAGAACCAACTGCAAGTAAAAGTAATTCTTTCATCCGTATCTATCCTCCTATTCTGTTTTAGCCGATTCCGGCTTTTTTCCGGTACACATTGCAGACTGTCCGCAGGATGCACAATCTCCAGTCAAACATCCGGACGGTGCCGGCAATGGTTTGCCCTTTGCTTCCATCTTTTTACGGATAATATTCATGCCTGCTACCAAAAATGCCAGAACCAGGAATGCCCCCGGAGCCATAACAAAAATGGTAATCGGTGTAAACCAGTCTAAGGATAATACCTGAAAACCAAACAACTGTCCTGCACCTAAAAACTCTCTGACAAGACCAATACTTGTAAGACCAACGGTAAATCCAAGCCCCATTCCAATACCATCAAAGATGGACGGAACGATTGGATTCTTGGACGCATAGCTTTCGGCACGTCCCAGAATAATACAGTTAACAACAATAAGTGGAATATAAACACCTAAAGATGCAGACAAACTTGGCGTATACGCTTCCATAATAAACTGTACTACTGTAACCAGTGATGCCACGATAACGATGTAAGCCGGCATACGGACACCATTCGGAATCACTTTACGAAATGCTGAAATCAGCAGATTAGATAAAATAAGTACAACGGTAGTAGAAAGTCCCATTCCAAGTCCGTTGATGGCAGAGGATGTAACCGCAAGTGTTGGACACATACCAAGCATCAGAACGAAAGTCGGATTTTCTTTAATAATTCCGTTATATAAACGTTCTACATTTTTATTCATTACTGCGCACCTCCCAAGTCACTGTTAAAGTATGAAAGCGCTGCATTGACACCATTTGCAATTGCTTTTGAAGTAATGGTTGCTCCGGAAATGGATTCAATCTGATTATCTGCAGACGGGGCTGATTTTACAACCTCAAAGCTTTCTACCTGTTTTCCTTCGAACTGTCCGTAGAACTCCTCATCCTCTGCTTTCATACCAAGTCCCGGTGTCTCTGCGATACTGGTGATGGAATAGCCGTTTACAGTTCCATCATTCTGAATACCTACAGAAAAAGTAATGTTATCCTGGCTGGCATCCTTTGCCGTAACGGTTACAACATAACCAATTACATTGCCGCTTGCATCTTTTGCTTCCTGGATATCATCAATAGAGTCTTCATATCCTTCTGCAACTACAGCAGCCGTTGCCGCATCCTTGTCAAATCCCTCCAATGCACTAAAGGAATCCGCATCCGAAAACACTTCCTGATAAGCAGCCTGTGCTGCGGCAAGATTTGCAGCCGCAATCGGCTCTTTGGTAATCTCATAAACAAGACCGAGTACGGTACCAAGCACCAGGGTAAAAGCTGTTAAAATAAGAGCGTCATGTACAATTTTCTTATTCATTCTTTTTTGCCTCCTTTACCTGACCGAATGCTTTCGGTACTGTAAATTTCTCAATAATCGGTACAAGAACGTTGCTCAAGATGATAGCAAAAGATACGCCCTCTGCATTTGCACCGAATACACGGAATAATCCGGTCAATACACCAAGACAAATACCGAAGATAATCTGACCTTTTGGTGTGATTGGAGAAGTTACATAGTCAGTTGCCATGAAGAAAGCTCCAAGCATCAGACCACCACCGCAAAGTTCTGCTACGATGTAATTCCAGTCAAATCCGTGTCCTCCGAATAAAAGAAGGAAAATCACGAATGTAATGATATAAGTTCCCGGAATACGCAAATCAATCACGCCCATAAGAATCAGGAAAATCGCACCAATTAAAATGCAAATTACAGACGTTTCACCAATCGTACCTGCGGTACGTCCGATTAACATATCCATAACATTTACTTCTTCTCCGTTTCTAAGCTGTGCCAACGGAGTTGCTCCGGTTACACCATCAAAAGTAAACTTTGTCATATCTGCTGCAAAAGCAATCAAAAGGAAACATCTTGCACCCAGTGCCGGGTTCATGAAGTTCTGTCCCAGACCGCCAAACAGCATTTTTACGATAACAATAGCAAACACACCACCGATAACTGCTTCCCACCAAGGAAGTGTCGGCGGAAGATTTAATGCCAGCAAAAGTCCCGTAACAACGGCACTCAAATCATTTAATGTACTTTTTTTATGTACGATTTTTTCAAAAATCCATTCGGAAGCTACACAGCTTGCGATAGTTACTAAAATCAGGACCAATGCATGCAGTCCAAAATTGACGATACCAAATATACTGGCTGGTAATAATGCAATAATCACATACAGCATGATTCTGCTGGTTGTGTCTTTATCGCGCACGTGTGGTGATGAAGAAACATGATATAAATCACTCACAGATATCCACCTCTTTCTACTGTATTATTTCTTTTTTCTTTCTGCTAAAATTGTCTTTTTCATTGTCTTAATGGACTGTGCAAGCTGTCTCTTTGCCGGGCAGATAAAACTGCAGCTGCCACATTCTACACATTCCATACCATTCCATTTTTCAAACATATCGGACAGACCGTTGTTTGAGAATTTTGCAAGTCTGGATGGAATCAGCAGTTCCGGACAGGCCTCAACACAACGACCACAGTTAATACATGGAGAAGGCTCGAATTCTGCTACTTCATCTTTTGTCAGACATAATAAAGCAGATGTTGTCTTTGTGGTTGGGATATTCAGATCAAAAAGAGCAAATCCCATCATAGGACCACCTGCAATGATTTTTTCCGGCTGTTCCTTAAATCCACCCGCTGCATCTAAAAGCTCTTGAAAGCTTGTTCCGATGCTAAAACGGAAATTACACGGATCACTTACGGCATCACCAGTAACGGTAAAGATTCTTTCGGTAACTGGCTTACCCAATTTTACCGCATTGTAAATAGAGATAATAGTCTCTACATTATCTACTACACATCCCGCATCTGCCGGAAGCATCTTGGAGTTGATAGCACGTCCGGTCACGGCATAAATAAGCTGACGCTCACCACCCTGCGGGTACTTCGTCATGAGCTCTGCCACTTCCATGCGAGGTTCATCTTTTACAAGTTCTTTTAATTTTTCAATACAATCCGGCTTGTTATTTTCAACACCGAATACGCCCTTGGCATTGTCAAAGAGCTTCAATACAATACGCATGCCCTCTACTAATTTTTCCGGATCCTCCATCATTCTACGGTAATCAGACGTCAGATACGGTTCGCACTCTGCGCAGTTGGCAATTACGTACTCGATTTTCTCCGGCTCCTTTGGTGATAATTTTACATGAGTTGGGAAACCTGCTCCACCCATACCTACCACACCTGCATTCTTAATCCGCTCAATAATTTCTTCCTTTGAAAGCGAATCAACATTGTCAGCCGGGGAATAGGTAACTTCCTTATACTCTCCATCATTTTCAATGATAATGGAATTCACCATATCGCCCACTGAAACACGGCGCGGTTCAATCGCTTTTACTGTACCGGATACGGACGAAAATACCGGAGATGAAACAAAGCCTCCTGCTTCTGCGATCATCTGACCTTTTAACACCGTATCGCCTACAGCGACAATAGGTTTTGCCGGTGCACCGATATGCTGAGATACCGGATAAACCAGTTCACCTTTGGGTAGTAATTCACGTGTCGGCTTATCTTTTGATAAGTCCTTCCCCTCATAGGGATGGACACCGCCTTTAAATGTCAATAAACCCATTTTCCTGTGCCCCACTTTCTCTTTAAATTGTAATCTCAATATAAGTACAATCCTCTTTGTACTGTCTTTGTAATTATAGCACAATTTTGGGCGAAAATCACAATGAATTTGTATTTTTTTTGTATTTTTTCCAGAATTATCAACGAATTTATGGTATAATGACTTTCACCAAACAAAATGAGAGGCATACTATGATCACCAAAAATGACAGGGTTTCTTACCGCCCAAAAAATTCTCTTGAAGAAAAATATTTTACCAAAGACAGTATTTTTTTTGATATCGAAACCACAGGATTTTCTCCTGTAAAAAACACTCTTTACTTGATCGGCTGTGGTTACCGGGACGAAGAAAATTTTCATATTGTTCAGTTTTTTGCAGAAAACAAAGAAGAACAGGCAGATGTTCTGACCGCCTTTTTTTCATTGATTTCCGGTTTTAAAACTATCCTGTCTTTTAATGGTCTTGGATTTGATCTTCCATTTTTAAAAGCAAAATGCGCTTCTCTGCAGATGGAAGACCCCTTTTCCGGTTTTGATTATATTGATATTTTCAAATCTGTTTCTAAATATAAAAAAATTCTAAACCTGGAAAATTACAAACAAAAAACCTTGGAAAAATTTCTGGGTATCGACAGGGATGACACCTATAACGGCGGTGAACTAATTTCTGTTTATCAGTCCTACGAAAAACAACCTTCCACGGAAGCCCTGCACCTTCTGCTTTTACACAATCACGACGACGTTCTCGGAATGCTTCCCTTGATTCAGCTTATGGCTTATGAGGAGTTTTTCACCGGAAACTACACTGTCTCCAATGCCACTTTGCATCCTTTCACCGATTTTGAACAGCAACCCGCTTTAGAGCTTCTTATTTCCGGAACAACAACTCACCCGTTTCCAGCAAAGGTATCCGTCCGAAAAGACGAACTTTTTCTTCGTCTTGCAGAACATCAATTTTCTCTGTCCGTCCCTGTATTTAGCGGAACTTTAAAATATTTTTATCCTGATTATAAAAATTATTATTATTTGCCCAACGAGGATTTGGCAATTCACAAAAGCGTTGCCACTTATGTAGAGAAAGAATTCCGCACACCTGCAAAAGCATCCACCTGCTATACAAAAAAAGAAGGTCACTTTCTGCCTCAGTTTGAAGAACTCTTTTCTCCATCTTTTCTGGCCGAATACCGAAGCAAGCAGCGATTTTTCCTATACGAAGACGGTAAAACATTACAGGATAGAAAAAATTTGCAGTGTTATATCAACCATCTTTTAACACATTTTTGCCACTAAAACTAAAATTAAAAAAGAGCAAGCTTTTACAGCTTGCTCTTTTTATGCATATTCTATAATTTCTGGAAGAAGAACGACTGATTTCGTTTGAAATTCAATTCCTTATAATTCATAATCTGCTCTGTACTTCCGATAAAAAGCATACCATCCTTCACTAAGGATTGATTGAACTTCTTATAAATCTCATCTTTCGCTTCCTCGGTGAAATAAATCACCACGTTTCTGCAGACGATCAAATGACATCCGGTTGGATACGGGTCTTTTAAGAGATTGTGTTCTTTGAACTCCACTCTCCTTTTAATCTCATCCGAAATCTGATAGGAGGAACCAATCTGTGTAAAATACTTTTTCTTAAATTCTGCCGGAACAGACGCAATACTTTTTTCATTATAAAGTCCCATGCGCGCCTTATCCAAGACCTGCTTATCAATATCTGTAGCAATAATCTTAATCTGATTGATTGGCACATGCTTCGAAAGAGCCATGACCAGAGAATATGGCTCATCGCCCGTAGAGCATGCAGCACTCCAGATTTTCAAATTTTTTCCAAACCGCTCTACCAATTGAGGAAATACTTCCTTATCCAAAAACTCCCACTGTTCTGGATTCCGATAAAATTCGGAAACATTAATCGTCAAAAAATTCACAAACTGCTCAAATTTTTCTTTATCCTTCTTAATAAAGTCAACATAAGCATCATAGGAATCCACTTTGTTCTTCGTGATCAAAGTATCAATTCTGCGTTTCATCTGTTTTTCTTTGTAACAGTTCAAATCAATACTCGTCAACGAATATACATCCTTTTTGAACTTTTCATATCCGTTTAACATGTATTTCTCCTTGGTAAGATATTATTTTATTCTTCTACTTCAACCGCTTCTTCCGCATCGTCTTCCTGAAGTGCCTTTACACTTAAGCTGATTTTCTTTTCTTCTTCATTAAAGTCAACGATTTTGGCTTCAATTTCCTGACCAACCTTTAATACATCAGCCGGTTTCTCCACATGTTCTTTGGAAATCTGGGATACATGAAGCAAAGCGTCTACACCTGGTGCAAGTTCAACAAATGCGCCAAAATCAGTCATTCTTGCTACTGTTCCAGTCACAATAGTACCTACAGCGTATTTCTCTGCCGCATTGTTCCACGGATTTGTCTCCTCAAATTTCATACTGAGTGCGATTTTATCCTCGTTAATTTCTTTTACAAATACCTTTACAGTATCGCCAACTTTAAATACTTTCTTTGGATTTTCCACTCTGCCCCAAGACATCTCAGAGATATGAAGCAGTCCATCTGCTCCGCCAAGATCGATAAATGCGCCGAAATCAGTCACATTCTTAACAGTTCCCTCTACTACATCATTAACATGAAGGCGTTCAAAAAGCTCTTTTCTCATTTCTTCCTTCTTGGCAGTCAAAAGCTGCTTTCTGTCACCAATGATTCTTCTCTTTCTCGGATTGAACTCTGTAATAACAAACTCAATCTCCTGTCCTTCATACTTGCTTAAATCTTTCTCATAAGTATCAGATACCAGACTTGCCGGAATAAACACTCTTGTCTCATCCACAACAACACTTAATCCTCCTGCAAGAACCTGTGTTACCTTTGCCGTGAGAACTTCCTGGCTTTCAAAAGCCTCCTCCAGACGTTTGCTGCCTTTTTCCGCTGCAAGGCGCTTGTAAGAAAGAAGTACCTGTCCTTCGCCATCATTAACTTTGATAACCTTTGCTTCCATGGTGTCGCCTACAGATACAGCAGTTGTAAGGTCTGTGTTCGGTTCGTTTGTATATTCGTTACGGCTAATAATACCGTCTGCTTTATAACCGATATTTAAGATAATCTCATCCGGTTTCACGTCGATAACAGTACCTTCAACCACCTCTCCATTTCTTATTGTTTTAAATGATTCGTCTAACATTTGTTCAAAACTCATTTCTGACATTCGTTTGAACCTCCTCAATAATATTATTTGGGGTTGAAGCCCCTGCGGTAATACCTACATTATCAACTGAATTAAATTCGGATAAATCTAAATCTTTATAGGTTTGTACATAGTAAGTATTTTCACATTCGTTTTTACATATTTCAAATAACTTCTGCGTGTTGGAACTATGGCGTCCTCCTATTACAATCATGGCATCTACCTGCGCGGCAATACTCCTTGCCTCGGTCTGACGCTCCTCTGTCGCATTGCAGATTGTATTTAAAACATTTATATTGTAACCTTTTTTCTGAATAATTTCAACTAATTCTTTAAATTTATTGTTGTTAAATGTCGTCTGGGATACGATACATATTTTCTGTTCCGGTGAAATTTTGAAATTCCCGGCTTCTTCTGCCGTCTCAATCACTGACGTATGCTTCGGATCGCACCATCCCTTGATGCCAAGAACCTCCGGATGGCTGCCATTTCCGATGATTACAATATAGTACCCTTCGTTACTGTATTTCTCAACAATTTTGTGGATTTTAAGCACAAACGGACAGGTCGCATCCACAATGTTACATCCCAGTTCTTTTATTTCATCATAGACTTTTTTTTCCACACCGTGGGATCTTATGATAACAGTCCCTTTTTCGGCCTGCTTTAGTTCATCCACGGAATTTATTACCTTTACACCTCTTTTTTCCAAATCCTCTACCACTGCTTCGTTATGAATAATCGGACCATAGGTATAAATCGGTTCTTTTTTTTCAGCCGCCTGCTCATAGACGGTATCCACCGCGCGCTTTACTCCAAAGCAAAACCCAGCGCTTTTCGCTACGATAATCTGTTTCATAAATCACATTTTTCCTTACAGATGTCTTTTATTTTTTCCACAACCTGCACAATGGTAAGATCTGAGGAATCCACAAGTACCGCATCTTCCGCCTGTTTCAGAGGTGAATTTTCCCGGTGCATATCCCGGTAGTCACGTTCCTCAATATCTTTTTTTATTTCCTCCATATCACAGGAAACTCCTTTTGATGTGAGTTCATCATACCGCCGTTTTGCTCTCGTATCCACACTGGCAGTCAGATAAATTTTTACCTGAGCATCCGGTAGCACGCAGGTTCCAATATCCCTTCCATCCATAATAACATTATTCTTCCTGGCAAGTTGTTTTTGCAGTTCAACCAGTTTCTGTCGCACTTGCGGATAAACGCTGGTCGCAGAAGCCATATTTCCCACTTCTTCCTTTCGGATATATCCAGTAACATTCTCACCGTTCAAGATTACCTGCTGTTCTCCGTCTTTATAGGCAATTGTAACTTCTGCATTCTGACATTCTGCAGAAATTGTCTTTTCATCATCCGGAGATATCCTTTTTTGAAGAAAATAATATGCCATGGCACGGTACATTGCTCCTGTATCCACATAAATAAAATTAAGATCCGCTGCCACTTTTTTTGCAATGGTGCTTTTTCCTGCACCTGCCGGACCATCAATCGCAATATTAATACTCATCTTCTCTCCTCTTTTCTTTTATGGTATGCTGTTTCCCGCCAGATATCCGGTAGACCATGCAATCTGCAGATTAAATCCTCCGGTCAGTGCATCTAAATCCAGCACCTCCCCGGCAAAATAAAGTCCTTCCATTTTTTTTGATTCCATTGTCGATGGATTTACATCCTTTACCGAAACCCCACCTCTTGTAATAATTGCTTCTTTAAAGTCTCTAAGTCCTGTCAGTGTCACCGGAAACGCCTTTACACACCGAATCAGATTCTGACGCTCTTCTTTTGTGATTTCATTTACTTTTTTGTCTGGATGAATCCCGCTTAATTTTATCATAACCGGAATCATCTTGGAAGGGAGAAGTTTCTGGATACAGTTTTTAAATTGTCTGTTCTTGTTTTCATCAAAATCCCGCAATATCCGCTTATCAAGCTGTTCTTCTGTCAATGCAGGCTTCAAATCAATTTCCATTTGAAGCTCGCCTTGCATAATCTGGTTATTAACCAGACTGCTTGCACTCAAAAGCAAAGGCCCACTTACTCCGAAATGAGTAAATAACATTTCCCCAAAATCTTCATATATTTTCCTGTTTTTTTGATAAATTGATACTTTCACATTTTTCAGGGACAAGCCCTGCATTTCCTTAACATAATCCTCTTTTACCGTAAAAGGTACCAACGATGGTGTCGTCTTGACCAGTTCATGTCCTGTCTCTGCCGCAAAACGGTAGCCGTCTCCGGTAGAACCGGTGCTCTGATAAGAAAAGCCTCCTGTTGCAATAACCACTGCATCCCCAGAAAGTTTTTCCTTGTTTTCCAAAAGTACACCTGCCACCCTGCCATCTTTCACAAGCAGTGATTTTACTTCTGTAAAAAGGCGAACCTCAACACCCGCATCACGCATTGCATTCTGCAAAGTGCGAATGACATCCGAAGAATGATCTGACTCTGGGAACACCCGATTCCCCCGCTCTGTTTTTAATCGCAATCCGTGTTCCTCAAAAAAACGCATCACTTTAAAATTATCACAGGCATAAAAGGCACTATACAAAAATTTGGCATTCCGCGGCACATTGGAAAACAACTCCTCCGTATCACATGCATTTGTGATATTGCAGCGTCCCTTTCCGGTAATGTAAAGTTTTTTTCCCAATTTTTCATTTTTCTCTAAAAGTGTTACCTGCTGTCCGTTTTCTGCCGCAGCAAGAGCGGCTGCCATACCAGCCGGTCCTCCGCCGATTACAATCACCTTACTCATTTATTTCTCCTAAATCAGCATAGTGCATCCGCACACTGTCTTCAATATAATCAATTTCATCATTGCCATATACCTGGTAATCATCCCACACCTGTTCCAGCATATCCAGTGTCTTTACCACATCATCCTGTTTTTTCATACACAATGCAACAAGCAAAGCATTAATCACACTCAACGGTGCCACCAATGAATCCAGAATGGAAGACATATCACTCTTTGCCAAAAGATTACAGGAAGAATACAGATTCATCGGAGAATGAACGCTGTCCGTAATCGTGATTACTTTGGCATTCCGGTTATTGGCAAACTCCATTGCCTTAAGTGTACGCATGGAATAACGTGGAAAACTGATACCTATGATTACATCCTTTTCATGAATACGCACCATTTGTTCAAACAATTCGGAAGCACTTGAGGTCTTTAACACCTTTACATGTTCAAACATCATATTTAAATAAAATCCTAAAAACTCCGCAAGCGGCGCACAACTCCGCAAACCGACCACATAAATATGCTCTGCCTTCAAGATGGTATCTACCGCAGCTTCAAAAGCATTCGCATCGATTTCCTCCAGTGTATTCTTGATCCGCATAGCATCCGATTTTAAAACAGTATTTAAAATTTCTGACTGACTGCTCTTTCCATAAGTAACCTCCATACGATGAACCGAATCCAATTTTCCCCGCACCGTATCTTCTAAAGCTTTTTGAAATTGGGGATATCCCTTATATCCGAGGGTAGACGCAAACCGTACTACCGTAGATTCACTAACGCCTACTGCCTGTCCCAATTTTGCCGCTGTCAAAAACACTGCCTTATCATAGTGATCCGTAATATACGTTGCGAGGAGTTTCTGTCCTTTACTCATGCTACCATAATGTTCATTGATCCGGTTACTTAAATCGTTCGTACTACTCACTTTTCCACTTCCCTGTATCTTTCTTTTTCTTTCCATTCTGCGCAAAAAAGAATGTGCCGCAGGCACATTCCTGATAAACGCTTATTCTCCCCGTAATTCCTTTAATCTTCGCCGTTCCGCCTCTTTTTTCTGTTTACGTGCAATGTAACTTCCTACATTGATATTGGATTCCACAATCCGACAACCATAAAGCATTCTGGTGTCTTCCAGTTCCTCAATGCGAACCACATCTCCTGTTACCTGTATTGGTACTTTCAACTCCTCATCCACATAACTCAAATGAAACAACCCAATATCCTTTTTCTCATATTGGGTGACCGAAATAAAAGAAATCCCCGTTACACTAATATCCTTCAAGGTAACATCAATGGTCTTTCGATTCGGACCAAGCTGAAGCACTCCCTTATATCCCACATATTGACGATATGTCTGTCGACGGTTTACATGTTTTCCCTCATGAACACAATACAGAATATGATAACGCTTCCCTTCATAGACAATATCCTTTATCGTACAACCCTTCCACTGCATCGGCATATCGTCTTTCGGCACATAAGTAATCGAAATGCGCAGATTTTCACCTTTAAAGCTTACCATCTGCTGATTTACCATAATCGGTTCAATAAAGAGTATCTGCTGTTTGCAAAACAACACTTGTGCACGATATTCCAGTTCCGCATCCGCTTCATTCTTTACTGTAATTGTAATTGGCTCCCCGTCTTTGATTTCATATAACTTCATCTTAAACACCAACCCAATACTTAATAATTAAAATATAACAGACCGTTTCCCAAATGTCTACATATATTTCATTTCATACACTGATTTTCTTTGAGCAGTGCCTCTACTTCATCTCTGGTAGCCAGTTCCATTGAACATGCCGAAGCACTTCCCGCACAAAGCCCATAGGCAAATGCTTCCTTATAATCAGCATTTTTCTGATAACCGGCCAAAAATCCTGCCACCATAGAGTCTCCTGCCCCAACAGAGTTTACCACTGTTCCTCCGGGTGCCTTTTTGCAAATTGCATCTCCATTTTCCGTAAGTAGTGCAGCGCCCTGTGCCCCCATGGAGACCAGAACGTTTCTCGCACCTGCATCCTGCAATTTTCCAGCATAAGCAATCGCATCTTCCTTCGTTTTTATTTCCACGCCAAACAATTCGCCGAGTTCATGATGATTCGGTTTTATCAAAAAAGGATGATACTCCAAAACATTCCAAAGAAGCTCCTTTGTAGCGTCCACCACCGTAAAAATTTTCTTTTCTTTTACATATTTCAGGATATCCCTGTACATGGAATCCGGCATTCCTGCCGGAATACTGCCTGCCAGGACAAGGGTATCGCCGTCTTTTAACGCATTCAGCTTCCGATACAGCAATTCTATTTCCGTTTTCCCAATCCTTGGACCTTTCCCGTTGATCTCTGTTTCTTCACCAGAACGCAATTTCACATTGATACGTGACATTCCCTGTACTGTCGAAATAAAGTCGGTATAAATTCCTTTTTGCTTCAGACACCTTTCTATTTCCTGTCCGGTAAATCCCGCAAGAAAACCGAGTGCTGTATTTTCAATCCCAAGATTTTTCAAGACAATGGAAACATTGATTCCTTTTCCTCCCGGATAAACGGCCTCCTTTGTCGTACGATTAACCTTTCCTGTCTCAAACTGTGCTACTGTGATACAATAATCCAGAGAAGGATTAAATGTTACTGTATAAATCATTTTTTTACCTCTTTTTTTAAACGGTAAAAAGAGATTGCCGCTTCTTTGCAACAATCCCTTTTTATCAGACGGATTTTTCCGTTTTTGTTCTTTCTCTTATACCGGATACGCTCCATTCTGTGTATCTGCCGCAGACGGATCCACCTTTGTCTGCTGTGCCTGGCGATACTTGAAAAATTCGGTAGCAACCTGCGGGAACAATGCATAGGTAAGTACATCTTCATCCTGCTGTTTCCACTGTTTCATTTCCGCTTCAATCTTATCAAGCTCCGGTTCCAATAAGTCTGCCGGACGACAGGTAATCGCATTTTTCTTATCCTCGCCGAGTACCTTGTCCACGATTTCCGGATTAAACGGTTTTACCGTCTGTCCATATTTGCCAAGCAACACATCCTTGGTTTCTTTCGTTGCCACTTTGTAACGCTCACCCATCAGTACGTTAAATACAGCCTGTGTACCGACAATCTGTGAAGAAGGCGTAACAAGTGGCGGCTCACCCAAATCTTTTCTTACACGCGGTACTTCTTCCAATACTTCCTGGAACTTATCTTCCTTTCCCTGTTCCTTTAACTGTGAAAGCAGATTGGAAAGCATACCGCCCGGTACCTGGTATAATAACGTTTTAATATTAACACCCAATACTTTTGGATTCATCAGACCGCTTTCAAGCGCTTCTTCACGCATCGGGCGGAAATAATCTGCGATTTCAGCCAAAAGATTCTGATCAAGGCCAGTATCGTACTCTGTACCTTTAAACGCCTCTACCATAACCTCCGTTGCAGGCTGACTGGTTCCAAGTGCAAACGGTGACATTGCAGTATCAATGATATCACACCCCGCCTCTACTGCTTTCATATAAGTCATGGAAGCCACACCGGAGGTGTAATGGGTATGAAGTTCAATCGGAAGAGACGTTGCACTCTTTAATGCCTGAATCAATTCCGTTGCCTTTGCCGGGACAAGCAGTCCTGCCATATCCTTGATACATAAAGAGTCTGCACCCATATCCTCGATTCTCTTTGCCATGTCCATCCAGTAATCCAGCGTATACGCATCTCCCAATGTATAAGATAACGCTACCTGAGCATGTCCTTTTTCTTTGTTGCAGGCGCTTACCGCAGTCTGAAGATTACGGATATCATTTAAACAGTCAAAAATACGAATAATATCTATTCCGTTTGCGATAGATTTCTGTACAAAATATTCTACCACATCATCCGCATACGGACGATAGCCCAAAATATTCTGTCCACGAAACAGCATCTGCA